>DATCJI010000461.1:0-6900 GCA_036562835.1 Xanthobacteraceae bacterium
GAAAACCGCAAGGCGCGGTTCAATTACGAAATCGGCGAGACCTTCGAGGCCGGCATTGTGCTCACCGGCAGCGAGGTCAAGTCTTTGCGTGCCGGCAAGGCGACGATCGCCGAATCGTATGCCGATGCGCGCGGCGGCGAGATTTGGCTCATCAACGCCAATATCCCCGAATACGTACAGGCCGGCCGCTTCAATCATGCGCCGAAACGGCTGCGCAAGCTTCTCCTGCATCGCCGGCAGATCAACAAGCTCATCGGATCGGTGGAGCGCGAGGGCATGACGCTCGTACCGCTGCGGCTTTATTTCAATGCACGGGGCCGCGCGAAGGTGGAGCTCGCTCTTGCTCGCGGCAAGAAGCTTCATGACAAGCGCGAGACTGAAAAAAAACGCAGCTGGGAACGTGAGCGCGGTCGCCTCCTGCGCGCCAAAGGTTGACGTCGGCTGATATCATCTTATTGAGTTTTTGCCGACGGCCGGATTTCCTGGGACCACAGGAACCGAGCCGATAACGGGATGAGGGCCCAGACTGCAACTATGTCGATTCCTGTCACGTTCGACCATTGCGTGGTGCATGTTTCCGACTGGCAGCGCTCCAACGTCTTCTATCGAGATGTGCTCGGGGCCACGCTGGTCGAGCGGCTGCAGGGATGGGCATACCGATTTGGCTCGGTCCAGCTCAACCTGCATGGACCCGGAGTCCGTCCTGCCGAAGTGGCGCGCCTGCCAGTCCAGCCTGGAAACAGCGATCTTTGCTTCGAGTGGCACGGCCCGATTTCGGATGCGATGGCGCATCTCAATCGCTGCGCTGTGCCGATCGAAGCGGGCCCGATGCAGCGCTTCGGCGCGAAAGGCAGCGGCACCAGTATCTATTTCCGGGATCCCGACGGCACCCTCCTCGAATTCATCTCATATGGATGAGTCGAAAGGACGCCCTGCGAAAAGGAGAGCTTGAAATGAGCACAGCGCACGATCCCACTGTTTTGCCGCCTGAGCTTCCGGTTCCCCAGGACGATGGTGCAGCGCGCCACCTAACGGGAATGAAGATGCCGGCTATCAGCCTTCCTGGTACCGACAACGCGCGGGTCGATCTTTCAAAACTGCCCGGGCGTTCGGTGCTGTACATCTACCCGCGCACCGGCGTGCCCGGCCAGCCGCTCCCGGAAGGCTGGAACGACATTCCCGGAGCGCGGGGGTGCACGCCCCAGTCCTGCTCGTTCCGCGATCATTTCGCCGAGCTCAAGCAGCTCGGGGTCGCGCACCTGTACGGGCTTTCGACGCAAGACAGCGCCTACCAAAAAGAGGCCGTGCAACGCTTGCATTTGCCGTTTCCCATTTTGTCGGACGAGAAACTGGAGCTGACCCGCGCCATGAAGCTTCCGACCTTTTCGGTTTCGGGAATGACCTTGCTCAGACGCATGGCGCTGATCATCGATGACGGCGCCATTACGAACGTGTTTTATCCGGTATTTCCGCCCGACAAGAACGCCGAGGAGGTGCTCGCCTGGTTGCGCGCATCCAAGTAAGCGCGCACGGAAGCGAATACGTCACGGAACATATCGGTTGTGAGCACGCCTGTGCTCGTGTTGTAGCGCGAGCAGTGATAGCTCGCGAACACACGCAAGGCCCCGATCTCATGCGATAACCCATGCCCGAACGGCGCGAGCGCACGGCGCTGATTGAGCGCCGCAATCGTGCTTGCATGCGCGATATGCCCCAGAGTGACGATTGCCCGCAGATTGGGCATCTCACCTATGGTGGATTCCAGGAAGCGCCGACAGGTCCTTATCTCTTCCGGTGTCGGCTTGTTTTCCGGAGGGACGCAGCGCACCGCGTTGGTTATTCGGGCATTGACGAGCATCAGCCCATCGTCCGGACGCGCCCGGTAATCGCCCGCCGCGAACCCAAAGTGCTTGAGCGTGTCGTAAAGGAGATCGCCGGCAAAATCACCGGTGAATGGCCGACCCGTTCGATTGGCGCCGCGCAATCCAGGTGCAAGGCCGACGATCAGAAGGGAAGCGGTTGCGGGGCCAAACGAAGGAACCGGCGCGTTGAACCAGCTCGGCTCCCCCTCGCGCCACTCATCTCTGAATTGTTTGAGGCGCGGACATAAAGGGCAATTCCGGCCCGGCGCGCCGGAATGCGTCACCATCGCCGTGCTCAGTCCTCGAATTCGTCCTCGTCATCGACCGGAGCGCCGGCACCTGCGCGTTGCGGGGCCGCCGGGCGCTGCAGGAATTGCGGCGTGTGCCTCTCACGCGGCTCACGTCCCTCGCGCGAGGCCCGTTCCGCAGGATCACGGCCGATCTTTTGCTGCAGATCCACGATGTCGAGAAACACGTCCGCCTGCCGGCGCAGCTCATCAGCCACCATGGGTGGTTGCGTCGAGATTGTGGATACCACGGTTACGCGCACACCGCGCCGCTGGACTGCTTCCACAAGGGAGCGGAAATCGCCATCGCCGGAAAATAGAACCATATGATCGATCGTACCGGCAATCTCCATCGCGTCCACGGCAAGCTCGATGTCCATGTTGCCTTTGACCTTGCGCCGGCCGGTCTGGTCTACAAACTCCTTCGTGGCTTTGGTCACTACCGCATAGCCGTTGTAATCGAGCCAGTCGATGAGCGGGCGGATGGACGAGTATTCCTGGTCCTCGATCACTGCCGTGTAATAAAAGGCGCGCAGCAAATAGCCGCGGGAATGAAACTCACGCAACAGGCGCTTGTAATCGATATCGAAGCCCAGCGCCTTGGCGGTGGCATAGAGATTTGCGCCATCGATAAACAATGCGATTTTTTCCAATCTGTTTTCCATGAAATCTCCTGTACAGCTATTCCAACATCGTTTTGGCGGACGCACGGGTCCGGCGGAGAAGTCTCTATTGCATCCAGGGCGGCAAAGTTGTCCCGCACAATTGCGGCAGCTCGCCGTGACAACCACGCAATCGCAATAGGGCTGACACGGCGCGTCCAATCTGCGTAACAGAGAGCCGGCAGCACGCCAAGAGGAATTTCAGGGGCGGAACCAAAATCCCATTCGCCTTGCGTTTTAGCGACTGGATTGTTACTTAACGCGCTGTTTCATTCCGATAGGGAACACTATTCTCATGGCCCGGGTCACCGTCGAAGATTGCATCGATAAGGTCGAAAACCGCTTTGAGCTCGTATTGCTGGCGAGTCACCGCGCACGCTTGATCTCGTCGGGCGCGCAGATCACGGTGGACCGCGATAACGATAAGAACCCCGTCGTCGCCTTGCGCGAGATTGCCGACAGCTCCATCTCACCCGATGACCTCAAAGAGGAGCTGGTTCATTCATTGCAACGGTATGTCGAGGTCGATGAGCCGGAGCCTGAGGCGGCGCCCTTGATTACTACCGTGGCGGGGAGTGTCGATGCGGATGACACGGAAGTGACGCCAGACCGTTTGACCGAGGAAGAGCTTCTCAAGGGCTTGGAAGGGCTAACCCCGCCCGAGGAGCAGCCGGACGACGAAGAATAGCCGTCGCCGCGCGTCAACGGCGTTTAAACGAAGTTCACCAATCGTATCTGGTGCACGGCTCGTGACGCCTGCGCGCGTCGCGAGTTGCAGCCATTGGCCGCGTCCATGATATCATGGCAGGCCGACACACGGCCGCTGCAGGACCGCCGATGACGCGCGCCACTAACGATCTGCCCCGCATGCAAAATCAGTCCCGGGCACGGGCGCCGTTCGGGCGGGGTCTCAACATCGTCTCTCAAGTATTTGAAAGAACAAAAAAATCCTCGGCATCTAGCAAGCCTGGGATGCTTCGCCAATACGAGCTCGTCGAGCGCGTCAAGCGTTACAATCCGGCAACCAGCGAGGCCCTGCTCAATCGCGCCTACGTGTACGCCATGCGCGCGCACGGCGAGCAAAAGCGTGCCTCGGGTGATCCCTACTTCTCTCACCCTCTCGAGGTCGCCGCCATTCTTACCGAGCTCAAGCTCGATGATGCCACCATTGCCGCAGCGCTTCTGCATGACACCATCGAGGATACCACCGCGACTCGGGCCGAGATCGATCAGATGTTCGGCCCCGACATCGGAGCGCTGGTCGAAGGGCTCACCAAGCTGAAAAAGCTCGAGCTCGTCACCAAGGAGGCCAAGCAGGCGGAGAACTTGCGCAAGCTCCTGCTCGCAATTGCCGACGACGTGCGCGTGCTTCTGATCAAGCTCGCAGATCGGCTGCATAACATGCGTACCCTCTCGCATATGCCCGCCGAGGCGCGGGCGCGCAGCGCGCAGGAAACCCTCGACATCTATGCGCCCTTGGCGGGTCGAATGGGTATGCATGAAATGCGCGAGGAGCTTGAGGACCTCGCATTCCAGGAGCTCAATCAGGAGGCCCACGCGGTCGTCAGCGAGCGCCTCGACAAGCTGGAAGAGAAGAGCGTGGGGCTGGTTGCCGAGATCGAGCGGCAACTTACGCGCAAGCTTTCCGAGCGCGGCTTACAGGCCGAGGTCAAGGGGCGGCGCAAACGCGCCTACTCGGTGTGGCGCAAGATGGAACGAAAGTCGATCGGCTTCGAGCAGCTCTCGGACATCTTCGGCTTTCGGGTCATCGTCAACACGCTGGCCGAATGTTACGAGGCGCTCGGCATCGTGCATACAACCTGGCCGGTCGTGCCGGGACGCTTCAAAGATTACATCTCCACTCCCAAACAGAACGATTACCGCTCCATCCACACGACCGTGATCGGCCCCAGCCAGCAGCGCGTCGAGCTGCAGATTCGCACGCGCGAGATGCACGAGATTGCCGAGTATGGAATCGCCGCGCACGCGCTCTATAAGGACGATGTCGGCTCCCCAACCGAAATGTTGTCTCGCGAATCCAGCGCCTATGCGTGGCTGCGGCGCACCATCGAATTGCTCGCGGAAGGCTCCAATCCGGAGGAATTCCTAGAGCATACGAAACTCGAGCTGTTTCACGACCAGGTCTTTTGCTTCACCCCGAAGGGCATGCTGATCGCGCTGCCCCGGCACGCAAAGGCGATCGACTTTGCCTATGCAGTCCATACCGATGTCGGCAATACCGCCGTCGGCTGCAAGATTAATGGCAAAATCGCTCCGCTCGGCTCGGAGCTGATGAGCGGCGATGAAGTCGAGATCATTACTTCGAAAACCCAGTCCGCACCGCCTCCGGCCTGGGAGTCCCTTGCAGCGACGGGCAAAGCGCGTGCCGCCATACGCAGAGCGACCCGTGCGGCCGTGCGGCGACAGTATGCAGGGCTCGGCCGGCGCATTGTCGAGCGACTGTGCCAACGGGCGAAAATTTTTTATGCGGATGAAAAGCTGCAGAGTGCGCTGCCGCGATTGGCGCGCGGATCGGTGGAAGAAGTCATGGCGGCGGTCGGGCGGGGCGAGCTGCGTGGCGCCGACGTGGTCCGCGCGATGTACCCGGACTATACCGAACAGCGCGCGGTTGCCGGTGCTCAGGAGCGAAAGGCGGAGAGCGGCTGGTTTGGGCTGAAAAAGGCCAAGTCTGTCAACGTGAAAGTTGCGTCCGACCCAGGCGGAGCCATTCCAATTCGCGGTATTAACAGCGATCTGCCGGTTCGCTTCGCGCCGGATGGAGGCGCAGTGCCGGGCGACCGTATCGTCGGCATACTCACGCCCGGCGAGGGCATTACGATCTATCCCATCGAATCTCCGGCCCTGAAGAATTTCGAGGACGCGCCGGAACGCTGGATCGATTTGCGATGGGATGTGGAAGACCGCCTGCCCCATCGCTTTCCCGCGCGCATCGTGCTGCAAACCGTAAACGAGCCCGGCTCCCTCGCCCAGGTGACGCAAATCATTGCGGAGCATGACGGCAATATTGATAACATCCACATGGAACGCACAGCGCCTGATTTCACTTCCGTGACCATCGACCTCGAAGTGTTTGATGCCAAGCATCTAAATGCCATCCTCGCGCAGTTGCGCGCAAAAGATGTCGTGGCAAATGCCGAGCGCGTGATCGCTTGAATTGATTTAGAGCGGGATAGGTTTTTCTTCGGATACATATCCCGCTCTTGTTCAGATGCTTCCGCGGTGCCCCTGTTGTGCAGTCGCAAGGCCGGCTCAGCAGAGAAATTTGTGACGCAGTAAGACTAATGGCCGCCCCCTTTCTTCGACTTGGCGTCAATGTCGATCACGTGGCCACGGTGCGTAATGCGCGCGGCGGACGGCACCCCGATCCAGTGGAGGCAGCAAGGATCGCCATTGGGGCGGGCGCGGATGGCATCACTGCGCATTTGCGCGAGGATCGCCGGCACATTCGCGATGACGATATCGCGCGGCTCAAGCAGGAGATTACAAAGCCGCTCAATCTGGAAATGGCGGTAACCGAGGAGATGATCCGAATTGCCGTGCGAACGCGGCCGCACGCCGCCTGCATTGTGCCTGAACGGCGTGAGGAGCGCACCACCGAAGGCGGGCTCGACGTCCAAGCCCAGAGAAAGGCGCTTTCCGGCGCGATCGCCGATCTCGAGCGGGCGGGAATACGAGTATCACTGTTCATCGCGGCAGAGCCTGCGCACATCGAGGCAGCGGCAGCAGTGGGCGCGCCGGTGATCGAGATTCATACCGGGGCGTGGTGCGAAGCACTTGCCGAGGGGCGTTCCGCCGAAGCGCAAGCCGAATGGGCGCGCATTCGCGACGGGGCGCAGCTTGCCCGGACTCTGGGCCTCGAAGTGCACGCCGGCCATGGCTTGAACTTTGAAACTGCGGAGGCGATTGCGCGATTGCCCGAGGTGGTGGAACTCAATATCGGCCATTTTCTCGTGGGCGAGGCGATTTATGGCGGGTTGCGGGAGGCGGTGAGGGCGATGCGTGCGGCCATGGATCGTGGTCGAGCATGATCATTGGTATTGGCTCCGACCTCGTCGACGTGCGTCGCAT
>DATCJI010000489.1:0-3057 GCA_036562835.1 Xanthobacteraceae bacterium
TCCCATGACCAGTGAGAACGAGAGCGCAATGAGCGTGTAGATCGCGCCGAGCGTGATGCCGTTCACGAGTTGCTGCAGCAGCACTTGCAAGTGCTCTAGTTTGGACCGTCACCGTCCGCGAATGCGGACGATCCAGTAACCGCTAGTGGATGCCCCGCTTTCGCAGGGCATGATATTAGGAGGAGCGGTCACTCGATTTGCATTATTCAGCAGCCGCTCGCGCCGCTGCAGCCGCGGGCCTTCGTCTCCCAGACGCCGTTCTGGCCCTGCACGATGTAGAATGCCTTGATCGCATCGCCGTCGGCGTTGAAACTGATGGGGCCACCCAGGCCTTGAAAGCCCTTGAGCTGCTCCATGTGCTCACGAATTTTGGTGCGGTCGGCTTGCAGATCCTCGGGCTTCACCGTCACGCCCGTTTTCTTCACCGCGTCGATATACATGTCCATTATTTCGTAGATATTCGCATCATACATGCTCGGCTCGATCTCGGGCGGCAGGCCGGATTCCCTGCGCAGCAGCGGCTGCAAGGCCGCGACGAATTTTTCCGCATTCGGTGCTTTCATGGTTGCGTAGAAGCTGGCGGGAGAGACGATTGGGATCTCCGGTGCCGCTTTGAGGATCGCGGACGATATCAGCTGGGTCGCGCCGACGATGGGCTTCGTCAGCCCCTGGCGTTTCATCTCACGGATCACCGTGATGCCTTGGCTGTAGTCGGCGCTCACCATGACGCCGTCGGGATTGAGCGACTTCATCTTGGTGACCTGCGCGCTCACGTCGAGGTCGCCCGTGTTGAAGGAAAGCAGATCGTTCTCGTTGACGATGCTGATGCCGTTCTCTTCCAAGACCGCCGGCATGATGCGGGTGCCGACTGCCGAGGCAGTCGCATCCTTGGCATCGTAGATGATCGCAACCGACCGGACGTTGAAGGCCTGCTTGAAGTACGGCACTGTTGTCTTTGCAAGGATGCCTTCATCGATGGTGTTGCGAAAGGCCCAGGGGCGGTTGGCCTTCGCCACTCCAGGCTTGGACGACGCCTGCGATGTGGCCGTGACCTGCATTTCGTTGGCCACCGGGAAAGCCACTTCGCAAGTGCTGCTGGTGAGCGGCCCGGCGACAGCCATGACCTTGTCGTCGCCCGCGAGCTTGCGCAGCGCATTGGTAGCCTGCGCCGGCCGCGCTCCATCGTCGTAGATGACGATGCGCAGCTTGGCGCCGTCCACCCCTCCCGCATCGTTCACCTGTTTCTCGATCATCCTGAGCGTGACGGTATTGGTGCGCCCCCACTCGGCGAACGGGCCGCTGCTGGGCACGATGGCGCCGAGGACGAGCTCGCGTCCGGAGAGCTTCTGCGCGGAGCTGGGAGTCGCTGCGCAGAAGATGCCGAGCACGAGCGCGGCAAAGCCCGCGCGGGCGCCTTGCGTGAGGAGTTTCATCAGCACATCTCCGATGAGGGCATGACAAACCGCTCTAGCATCGGCTTCCGGCATTGAAAAGCTGCGCAACTTTGCTCTATCTGAGCAAGAAACCACGAAAGGCAACGTTATGAGCGTGTGCAAGACAGGAGCCGAGCACATCCAATCCCTGCGCGACGGGCGCACTGTCTATCTCGACGGCAAGCTCGTGGGTGATGTCACGGACCATGCCGCATTTCGCAATGCGGTACACTCGGCTGCGTCGCTCTACGATTTTCAAGTCCGCCCAGAGAACCTGGAGCTCATGACCTTCCTTCCCGAGGGCTCGAATGCGCGCGTCAACCGCGGTTGGCAGATGCCGCGCAGTTACGAGGAGATGGTGCTGCGGCGGAAGGCGCTGCAGGCATGGGCGGCGCTCTCCTATGGCTTTCTCGGCCGTTCGCCCGATCACGTCGCGTCCGCACTGGTCGGCCAGCGGATGGGCATCGATGTGTTTCGCCGCCGCAGTCCCGAGCGCGCCAAGGCGCTTGCCGATTATTTCGATTACGCAAGCAAGAACGACCTTTTCCTCACCTACGTGATCATCAATCCGCAGTCGGAGCGCGCGAAGGACTGGGGCGAGCAGAAGGAGGACCTGGTCGCGCGCATCGTGGACGAGGACGCGGCCGGCATGACCATTCGCGGCGCCAAGATGCTGGGCACGAGCTCGATCATGGCGAACGAGGTGCTGGTGGCAAACCTGCAGCCGCTCAGGCCGGGCGAGGAGGACTTGGCCTTCTCCTGCGCGCTCCCCATGAACGCGAAAGGACTGCGCGTGCTGTCGCGCAAGTCCTACGAGGCAAGCGCGGTGTCGATCTTCGATAATCCGCTGGCTTCGCGTTTCGACGAGAACGACGCACTTATGTATTTCGACGAGGTCAAGGTACCCTGGGAGCGGGTATTTGTTTACAAAGACCCGGATCTTTGCCGCGCCCAATTTCACGACACTCAGGGGCACGCCTATCAGAACTATCAGGCGCAGATCCGGCTTTCGGTAAAGATCAAATTCCTTGTCGGTCTTGCACGTCGTATTACCGAGGCGATCGGCACAACTGAAATTCCCTCGGTGCGCGAGCAGCTGGGCACGCTCGCGGCGCAGGCGAGCATGGTCGAGGCAATGCTCTCGGGCATGGAGGCAAGCGGCGCGCATGTGGGAGAATGGTGGGTACCGAACAAGCACTTCATGTATTCCGCCCAGGTGCTCACGCAGGACCTCTACCCTCGGCTGGTGAACGTGGTGCGCGAGCTTGCGGGCGGCGCGCTGATCATGCTGCCGTCCTCGTTCCGCGATTTTGCCGACCCGCAGCTCAACGAGATCATTGCAAAAACGCAGCGGTCGGCGAGCATGGAACCGGAGCAGAAGGTAAAGTTTCTCAAAGCGGCATGGGATGCAATCGGTTCCGAGTTTGGCTCGCGCCATACGCAGTACGAGATGTTCTATGCGGGGGCGCGGTTCGTCACGGCGGGACACAGCTTCCGCACCTATGACTGGAAATCCGCCACCGGTCTCGTCGAGGATCTTCTCGCCTCGTATCAGCTGCAGGACGAGCTCGCGCCATCAAGACACTGATGAAGCTGAGGCGCGCACCTTTTTCGTCACGGCACG
>DATCJI010000079.1:0-6181 GCA_036562835.1 Xanthobacteraceae bacterium
GCGCGTACCGGGCTCGCGCAGCCGGATGCGGAGCGGCGCGTCGGAGAAGTTACTGCGGAGGCGCAGAGAGCGGTGCGACGCGCGCGCGCAAGCTCGACGCTGCTCGCTTTCATGACCGGCGCATCCCTCCTCGCCGGCGCCGCGGCCGCATGGCTTGCAGCAGGCCTGGGTGGCAGGCACCGCGAGAGCGATTTCGTGCCGAGCTTTTCGACTGCCCGGCCTACGACAATGGCGTCGCGGTAGAGCATGATCCCTCATGCTCCACCAAATAATTAGAGCGGGATAGCGATTCGAAGAGAAGCTATCCTCGCCAGGGCTCAGGCGCTCGCCTTCTCGCGCGGCGGGCCCATCAGCACTGGCTGGAACAGCACCGCAGCCGCCATGGTGGTGAGAAGCGCGAGCGCCATCAGCTTGCCCATGCTCGAAGTGCCGGGGTGGCTCGAGAGCCAAAGGCTGCCGAACGCGGTTGCGGTGGTGAGCGCGCTGAACAGGACCGCGCGCGTCAAGCTCGACTGCAAGAGGTCGGTCTGACCCGCTCGCCATGCCATGATGTAATAGATCTTGAACGCGACGCCGACGCCGAGGAGCAACGGCAGGGCGATGATATTTGCGAAATTGAGCTTCATCCCAAGGAGCACCATCAGCTCCATGGTCACGAGGCCGGCGACAAACAAGGGGATGAGTGTGAGCAGCACGTCTCCGAACCTGCGCAGCACGACCCACAACAGGATGGTGATCGAGGCAAGTGCCCAGAACCCGGCCTCGAAGAATGCGCGCACCATCGTTCGCCCCGATTCGAGAATGGTGACCGGCCCCCCGGTCACGTCCGGCTCAGCCGCTTGCACCGCGCTGGCAAAACGGCGGATCGTCTCATTGTCATTGGGATCGCCCTTGGGCTGAATCTCGAGCTTGTAGCGGCCGTCCTCCGTCACCCAATTCCGGGCGATGATGGTCGGAAGCGTCTCCAGTGAGACCGGCTGCGCTTCGAGGTAATTGCGCAGCTGATCAAGCGCGGTGTGAAGCGGCTCGATAAAGGCGGCCTGCGCGCGCTGGCGGAGTGCCTCATCGCCATCCGCCAATCGCGCCAGATCGTCGGCGAGGCGCGTGGCGGCGGCTGCGCCTTTCCCCGTCTGCCCCGCCGCTGCCTTATGCAGCGCATCCACGGCCGCTTTGAGCGCGATCACGTTCTGCGCGTCGGTCGGAGGTTGCTTCGAGGGATCCGGCTGGAGCACCGGGCCGAGCACATTCGCAAGCTGCTGAATGGCGGCAAGCTTTGGCTGCTGGTCTTCCGGAATGAACGTCTCGACGGTATTGACGCGCGCCACTTCCGGCAGCTTGGCGAGCTTTGCCGCATCCTTGTCCCCAGCCTCGCGGTTCGGCGCGAGCAGATAGATTGCATTTGCTCCCATCGCAGGATCGCTGCGCAGCTCCAGGAACGTGGCAACGGACTCGACCTTGTCGCTGCGCAGATTGAGCGGGTTGAAATCGAACCGAACCCAGAAGAGCAGCGGCAGCCCGGCCGCGACGACCAGCGCGGTGCCGACAATAACCGGAATGCGACGGCGCTCCATGAAGCGATCGACCGGCGCGAGCGCCTTGAAACCCATTTCCGCAGGCTCGCCCGGAGGCTTCAGCAACATCAGCAACGCCGGAATGACGGTGATGCTCGTGGCATACGCGACCAGCATCCCGACGCCGGCAAGCAGGCCAAGCTCGGAGAGCCCCCGGTATTCGGTGGGCAGGAAGGAAAGAAAACCTGCGGCCGTTGCCGTGGCCGCGAGCGTGAGCGGGGCCCCCACGTATTTGGCGGTGTTGAGCAGGGCCTGTGAGAGGTCGTCAACCTCGTGGCGTTCGGCGCGGTAACGCACGCTGAACTGAATGCCGAAATCGACGCCAAGCCCGACAAACAGCACCGCAAACGCCACGGAAATGAGATTGAGCGAGCCGACGAGCGCAAGCCCAATTCCCGCTGTAATGGAGAGCCCCACGAGAAGGCTCACAGCCACGGCCGCAATCAGGCGTGGCGAGCGCAACGCGAGCAGGAGGATGGTCAACACGATCAGGATAGTTGCCGCGGTGTTGACGAAAGCGCCTTCCTGCACGGTGGCGTATTCCTCATCGGAGATGGGCACCTGTCCGGTGAGCCGCAGGTTCGCCCGATAGCGGCTGCTCAATCCGAGGTCAGCGGCATCCTTGCGAATGGCATCTGTCGCTCGTTTGCCAGGAAGGAGCGCTTTGTAGTCGAGCACGGGCCTGATCTCGATGAAACGCCGCCGCTCGCTCTGCGTGGGAGGGCTGCCCTTGAGCATGGCGCGCCATGAGAAGCTTGCCGGCTTTCCGGCGAAGACCGCATCCAGCGTGTCCGCGGCCATGTTCAAGGTGCCGGACATGTCGTCGAGGGAATAGCGCTTCGTGCGCAGGCCGATGAGCCCATAGTTGAGCGTGGTCGCAAGCCCGCGCAGGTTGGAGTCCTGCGCCAGGGTCTGAATCATCGTCTTCGCTTCGCCGAGCATCCTGGTGGTCGACTCCACCTCGCTCGTGGGGAGGAAAAGAAGGCCATTCTTCTCAAAGAACGGCCCGCCCCCCAGCTCGGCAACAGAGTGAAACAGCTCCTTCTGATTGCCGATCCGCGCCACTAGGGCGTCCGTGGCCTGCGACGCGAGCTCGGACGTCGGTGCTTCGATCACCGCCAGGATAACCTCGTATTGCGATGGAAACAGCCGCTCGAACTCCGCCTCGTGCTTGCGCCAGGGCAGGTCATGCGAGATCAGATTGTTAGCATCCGCATCGAGCGCAAAGTGCGTGACGGCATACGCGCCCGCCAGACCAGCTGCCACGAGCGCGAGCAGAACAGTCAGCAGCGCATGCCGGACGCAGAAGCTAACGGTAGCGATGATGGCGTTGCGCAGCATGCGTGGAGGTATTTCTCGGCTCAGTGAGGAAGAGGTGTTCGGCCGAAGCGCAAGCCGGATTAACAGGCATGACCTTCATTGACAACGTCGGGAACAAACCAAGAGCATCATGAAAGCGAATGGGAATCAGGAACGCGACGGCAAGAACCTAGTTGGAAAAATCAAAGCGCAATAGCCGGCACGAACATGTGATGGGAACGCGGCGCTCTCGACTTTTTGGAGCGAAACGGCAAAAATAGCGAATCCCGGCGGGGCCGCCGGCGGCAGCGAACGAAAGCATTGTGATGCAAATTCCCTTTTTCAAGGAAGCGCGCATCGGCGCCTACATTTTCAAGCAGAAGCTTATGGGCCGCAAGCGCTACCCGCTGGTGCTCATGCTGGAGCCGCTGTTTCGCTGCAACCTCGCCTGCACCGGTTGCGGAAAGATCGATTATCCGGACGCGATCCTCAATCGCCGGCTCTCGGTGCAGGAATGCCTGAACGCAGCCGACGAATGCGGCGCGCCCATGGTGGCTATCCCCGGCGGCGAGCCGCTCATCCATCGCGAGATCGGCGACATCGTGCGTGGGCTCGTGGCCAAAAAGAAGTTCGTCTCTCTGTGCACGAACGCGCTCCTCCTCGAAAAGAAGCTGCATCTGTTCGAGCCTTCCCCGTATCTGTTCTTCTCGGTGCACCTCGATGGGCTGCGCGAGCATCACGACAAGTCCGTTTCGCAAAAAGGCGTCTTTGACCGCGCCGTTTCGGCGATCAAGGCCGCCAAGGCAAAAGGCTTCACGGTCAACATCAATGCCACCATCTTCGATGGCCATTCGCCCGAGCATATTGCGGCATTCCTGGATTACACGCAGGAGCTTGGCGTCGGCATCTCGATCTCGCCCGGCTACGCCTACGAGCGCGCGCCCGACCAGGAGCATTTCCTGAGCCGGCGCAAGACCAAGGAGCTGTTCCGGAAAGTTTTCAGTCTCGGCGCGGGCAAGAAGTGGAATTTCATGCATTCGCGGCTGTTTCTCGATTTCCTCGCGGGAAACCAGACCTACCACTGCACGCCCTGGGGCATGCCCACACGCAACATTTTCGGCTGGCAGAAGCCTTGTTATCTGCTTGGCGAAGGATACGCGAAGAGCTTCCGCGAGCTCATGGAAACCACGGACTGGGATTCCTACGGCACCGGGAAATACGAAAAATGTGCGAACTGCATGGCGCATTGCGGCTATGAGGCCACCGCGGCCGAGGTCGCCTTCACGCGTCCATGGCAGGCCCTGAAAGTCGCAGTCTCCGGCATTCGCACGCAAGGCGCGATGGCGCCGGAAATTCCGCTCGACAGGCAACGTCCGGCAGAATTTCTGTTCTCACGCCATGTCGAGGAGGAGCTCGCCTCAATCCGCGAGGCGGAGAAGGCAGCATAACACGTCATGGCCGGGCTTGTCCCGGCCATCCACGTCTTGTTTGAGAACAAAAAGTAAAGACGTCCATGCCCGGCATAAGGCCGGGCATGACGTCGGCCTGAAACATCAGAACAAGCTGTCGTATAAGTCTGCCCAATCGGGGTTCATGGAGTGAATTAGCCGCACCTTCCAAGTCCGCGGCCAGTGCTTTATCGTTTTTTCGCGCTGAATTGCGGTGTAAATGTCCTCATGCTGCTCGTAATAGACCAGCATTTTCAGTCCATAGCGCTTCGTGAACCCATCGATCAAACCCTCCCTGTGCTCATAAGCGCGCCGCGGTAAATCGCTGGTCACGCCGATGTACAGTGTGCCATTGCGTCGGTTGGTCATGATGTACACCCATCCGCGCATTCAGCCGCGCCCCGAAATGTTACGCCGTCATTGGCCGGGCTTGTCCCGGCCATCCACGTCTTTGGTGCAGAAATAAACAAACAAGACGTGGATGCGCGGGACAAGCCCGCGCATGAGGGGGTGTCACATGCCCCAGGCGACAGATCGGGAATTGCCTGACTTGAGATTGCGATAGCGCGCCAGCGCCCACAGCGGAAAGAATTTGGCGTAGCCGTGGTAGCGCAGATAGAAGACGCGCGGGAATCCCACCGCGGTGTAGCGCGGCTCCTCCCAGAAGCCATCCTCGCCCTGCATGCGCGAGAGATACGCAATGCCGCGTTCCACGGCGGGATGGTCGACCTCCCCTGCGGCCATCAGGCCGAGCAGCGCCCACGCGGTCTGTGAGGCGGTGCTGGGCGCCTGCTCGTAGCCGCGATAGTCGAGTTTGTAGCTCGAGCTGTCCTCGCCCCAACCGCCGTCGGAATTCTGGATGTGCGCGAGCCAGCCGACCGCCTTGCGGAATTCGGGAGTAGCGTGATCGAGCCCCGCTGCGTTGAGTGCGCACAGCACGGACCAGGTGCCATAGATGTAATTCATGCCCCAACGCCCATACCAGCTGCCGTCCGGCAGTTGCGTACGGCGCAGATAATCAATGGCGCGCGCAAGGGCGTCGCTGTTCCGATCCGGCTGCTTGATCTGCGCCAGCATCGACACGCAGCGGGCAGTCACATCCTCTGTCGGAGGGTCGAGCAGCGCGCCGTGATCCGCAAAGGGAATATTGTTGAGGTAATAATACTCGTTCTCGGCATCAAACGCGCCCCATCCTCCATTGCTGCTCTGCATGCCAAGAATCCATTTCTCGGCGGGTCCCAAGGAGGCGCGGAACTGGGGCTGTGCGCTTCGATCCATGGCGAGCGCAACCACCGCGGTGTCATCCACATCGGGATAATGCGGATTGGCGTACTGAAATGCCCAGCCGCCGGGTGTCAGGTCGGGGCGCCGTGCCGCCCAGTCTCCTTTGACGTCCAGGATCTGCCTGGGCGCGAGCCACTCAAGCCCCTTGCACGCCTGCCTCACCGAGTACGCATCGCCGAGCTCCAGCAGCGCATGGCAGGTGAGCCCCGTATCCCAGACCGGTGAAACGCAGGGCTGGCAGTAGGCCTCCTGCTCGTGCACGACCAGGAGCTTCTCCACCGAGCGACGCGCAATGGCCCGCTGCGGATGGTTTTCCGGATAACGGAGCACGTCGAACATCATCACGCTGTTGGCCATTGCAGGAAATATCGCGCCGAGGCCCTCCTCTCCGTTGAGGCGCTCGCTCACCCATGCGCGCGCCCGCTCGATGGCGCGCTGCCGCCAGCGCGCCGGGAAGTGCGGCTCGGTCGCGCGCAGCACGACATCGACAGCGCGAAAGAACCAGAACCATGACGCTTTCTGCTGCGCCGCCTTCGGCGCCGGACCGACGCTCTGTGGTGGTTGGAGAAAAAGCTCGTC
>DATCJI010000088.1:0-4106 GCA_036562835.1 Xanthobacteraceae bacterium
AGCGAGATCTCGTCACGCCTTCGCTGACCTACGAGATGCCGAATGTTGCAGTGGTCGTACCCCAGCACGTTCCAGTAAAAAGTTTGGTGGAATTCATCGCCTGGGCGAAAGCGCGACCCAATGGGATCACGATCGGCAGTCCCGGGCCCGGCACGACACCGCACCTTTCCGGCGTGCTGTTTGCGACGCGAGCCGGCATCAATGCGGTGCACGTGCCGTTCCGCGGCGCGCAGCAGACTATTCCCGCCATGCTGGCCGGCGACGTGATGTTCGCCGTAGACAACCTCGCCTCGTACATTTCGCACATCAATTCGGGTACGATGCGCGCGCTCGCAGTCACCTCGGCAAAGCGCTGGCCAACCTTGCCGGACGTGCCGACCATGGAGACAGCCGGGGTGAAGGATTTCGTCGTCACCTCGTGGGCGGCGTACGCCTTGCCCGCCGCAACGCCGACCCAAATCGTGGAGAGAATTTCCGCAATCCACAAAGAGATTGCGAATGAGGAAGCAATGCAGAAGCGCTTCCTCACCGCGGGCGCCCGCCTTCTGCACAGCACGCCCGCAGAGGCCAAGGCATTCGCTGCCAAGGAGACGAAAATGTGGGAAGAGGTGGTCAGGCACTCGGGCTTGACACCGCAATAGACGGCCAACCCGCATACAACTTTATTGCCCGTCGGTTACGAGCGCACGAGATTTCGTTGCCAGAAAAAGCGCGAGCGCCGCAATATCCTGATCGGAGAGTTTCGCGGCGATTGCCGGCATCTGCTCGCTATTGGCGCGCGCGCCTGCACGCCAATCGCGCAATTGCTTTATCAGATACTCTGCATGCTGGGCGGAGAGGAACGGGCCCTGCGGCAACCCGGGTGCGGCATCCTCGTGACACGACGCGCAGCGCGGAATGTTGGCGGCGGCGTCACCCTCGGAATAAAGGCCAGCGCCTCGCCGCCATTTGGCGCCGTCGGTCGCCAGCCATGCAAGTGGCGGAGGCGGCGGAAGGCCTGCGAAATAGCGCGCCGTCTTCGCAAGGTCCTCATCGCCGATCTCCGATGCGATGGCTTGCATCTGGCCGCCGTCATTGCTGCGACGACCCTCGCCAAAGTCGCGGACCTGCTTGATTATATAGAGAGGCCGTTGTCCGGCCAGTTTGGGAAAGCGGGGCATTGCGCTGATGCCGTCGAGGTTGTGACAGGTCGCGCAAAGATGCCATGGCTGCACCCCCTCGGTCACGATCATATCGGCGCGCGCCGGAGACACTGCCGATAGAGCGAGGCTCAATACGACGCAAACGCAGGAGACTGCGTCAATGATGCGCATGAGCGCCGTGACCAGAAATTCAATGGTCCTGGTCCTCGAAGGCCTTCAGGCTTTCGGTCCGGATCACGTGCAGGCAATGCCGTTTCAAGTCGATGAAGGTCTGCTCAGTAAACATCTCGGGGCTGCGCGGCCGCGAGAGCGGCACCCGCACGTCCTCGATGATGCGACCAGGGCTTGCGCTCATGATGAGCACGCGATCGGCAAGGAAGATTGCCTCATCGACGTCATGCGTGACGAACATCACCGTGGTCTTGAACTCGCTCCACAGGCGCAGAAGGTTCTCCTGCATCATCGCCCGCGTTTGCGCATCGAGCGCCCCGAACGGCTCGTCCATCAAGAGAACCGTAGGCTTGTTGGCGAGTGCGCGAGCGATGCCGACCCGCTGCTGCATGCCGCCCGAAAGCTCGGCCGGATAGCGGTCGGCGAAGCGCGCAAGCCCCACCGTGCTCAAGAGCTCGTCCGCGAGGGCGCGTGCACGAGCGCGTCCTTTACCGCAGACGTACGGCCCGAAGGCAACGTTGTCCCGGACCGTCTTCCACGGAAACAGAGAGTATTGTTGAAAAACCATTCCGCGATCGGGTCCGGGGCCGACGACCTCGTTCCAGTCCACGCGCACCCAGCCCGTCGTTGGCCGAACATAACCCGCAACTGCATTGAGCAGAGTAGATTTGCCGCAGCCCGAAGGGCCTAGGAGGCACACAAAGGAGCCCGGCTCGATGTTTACGCGGGTATTCTGCAGCGCGTGCGTGGTCCTACCCTCGCGCCGGAAGGATACTGAGACGTCCCAGATCTCAATTCTTCCCGGCTCCTCTTCAGCCGGAGCGTTGGGAACCGGAGTTACGGCATCGCGCCGAATCGTTCTTTCAATTGCAATGCTCATGGAGTCGCCTGCGCCAAGGAGACCAGGCTCCTCGCACCGTGAAGATCGGCGGGCGCGGCACCGGTGCGTTGCGCAAGAATGGCCGCGAGAGCGATCGCGGGCATGGCAAGGGCCGCAAGGCCGATGAGCACCAGCCAGCCGCCGATCGGCTGGATGGCAAACGCCGCGCTGGTGCTGAGTCCCAGCACCGCCAGGCCGACGACCCAGGAGGGCGCCGCGCAGCACACGACCCAGGTGATGGTGGTTGTCGCAGCGCCCGCGAGCAGTGTGCCGCCAGCGGCGGCAGTGAATGTGCCCACCCGTGTCGAAAGGCTGCAGGCATTGCGTGCTGCACGCACCAGCACGAGGTCGGTCGCGAACAGCATTGCGAGCGCCAGGACCACAAAGAGTTTGGACGGCAGCAATACGAAACTCCACTCGGCGATGCCGTGGCCGAACGCGTAGTTCATGGAGCCGATCTCGATGAGCCACTCGTCGAGAATGATGGGGATCATGTCGGCGACCGCCGGGGTCGAACGGATGATGCGCAGGACGTTGCCCGGCCAGTCATGCACGGTCAAATAGTTGGGAAAGTTGCCGAAGCGGATAATCAGCATGGCGAGCTGAAAGATCTGAAAGCCGACGACGCCCGCGAGAACCATGCCAAGCCATGCGCCGCGATTGGCGGCGATTTCGCGCCGAAGGCATGCCGCCGCAGCCATCATCGTGCCTTCCTCTGCCAGGCCAGGAATCGATGCGTGAGGGCCTGCACGAGCGCGGTCGAGGACGCCCCCAGGAGGCCGATGGTGACCATGCCTACGATGATGTCGGGGTAATTGATGACGGAGTAGGCGTTCCACGTGAAATAGCCAATGCCGTACTGGCCGCTGATGATTTCGCCCGCGAGCAGCGAGAACCAGGAAACGCCCATGCCGATGGCGAGCCCGGTGCAGATGCTGGGAAACGCACCGGGCAGGATGACGTGGACAAAAATGTGCAGCCGGGACGCGCCGAGCGACTGCGCGGCGCGGACAAGCACTTCAGGCGTCTGCTCGACGCCATGCACCGTGTTGAGCACGATCGGAAACAGCGCGCCCAAAAACGTGATGTAGATGATCGAGCCTTCCTCCGTCGGCCAGAGCAGGATGGCGAGCGGAATCCATGCGACCGCCGGGATCGGACGCAAGACCTCGATATAGGGAGATACGATGTCGCGGATGAGCTGTGAGCGTCCCATCAAAAGGCCGAGCAAAATCCCCAATGCGGTCGCTGACGCGTAGCTGATGCCGATGCGTTCGAGACTCACGGCGATGTGCATGTAGAACGACGCTTGCTGCAGATGCTGAAGCAGCGCCGCGCCGACCCGGAACGGTCCTGGAATGTTGTCGAACCGCACATAGAATTCGAGGCCGGTGGCGCTCGCGTAATACCAAAGTCCGACACCGGCAAGGAGCGCGACCACACGCACCGTCCACCGGTCGGCCGAGGTCCTCAATCGCGCAAACCTCTCGGCCCGCTGGCGATCCGCCTCAGCTTCCGCAGTCGTGTGTGGCGCGGGTTTGGATTGGGCAAGCACAGGCGATGTGTCGTTAGCCACAGCAGCAGGCACGACATCGGGTTCTCTCGGCAGGGACGAGGCGGCGATATCGACGCCCTCGCCTTGCGGCCGCAGCACCTTCACTGCCGCGTGCAGCGCCATGTTTTTAGTGTCCGATATCCGCTTTCTCAGGAGCCCGAGCTTGCGACCGCGTCATCGAAGCTCAGAACCTTACCCTTCGCTTTGCCAGCAAATACCTCGGCTTCGCCCTTGCGCAGGAACGCGGCAAACTCGCCGTCGGGCGTTTGCACATAAAACGCCGTCTTTCCGAACAGCTTCAATCCGGTCTCCTTGTCGTAGACATAGGTGGCGTTAAGCTTGGCGCCGGTTGCGTGGA
>DATCJI010000439.1:0-6542 GCA_036562835.1 Xanthobacteraceae bacterium
TGGTTTCTGCGCCGTCTGCCCACCGGCGAGACATTGAACCTGCCGATGAGCCCGCAGCTTGAAGAGATCTTTCGCATCCTCGGCCAGCCGGAATGAGCGGCTGACCGCAGCCGCAGCCTAGAATTGCCTCAGATGAGCAGATGCGCCGCCGCGATCACAATTCCGGTCGCGAAAGCGAACATGCATGAAAACAGCACTGCATCGATGATGAGCCTGGTCATGATAGTCTCCCCCGAAGGCCCCACGCGCCGCTTGTCATAGGTCACTCCCGCAATTGGGCGGAAAGGTGACGAGGCGCCGCCTAAATTGCGCGCAGCCGGCAAGTTGCGGTTCAGCCGAGATATTCTTCCGTGTGGACGCCCAGTTGTGGCGCGGCCTTCGGCGCAGTGGGTGCGCCGCGAAACGCCGGTACGACCGGCATGGGCAACGCCGGAATACGTTCGCCCTTCTCATTCGCAAGCGCGTGACCGAAGATGCCGCGCGCCTTGAAATGAGGATCGTGCACGACCTCACTGATTGTGGCCACGATCGAGCAGCAGCAGTCCCGGCCGGCAAAACGCGCGCGCCAGGTCTGCGCGCTCTCCTGTGCAATGATCTCGCCACAACGGCGTGCGGTACCCTGCGGATCGCGCCGGTCATCGCGCAGCCGGGCGTCGAGCCCGATAATGTCGCAGAACTCTTCCCAGAACTTCTGCTCAAGCGGAGCGGCGGCAACGAGCTTGTCATCGCGCGTGGGATAGAGATGAAAGCGCGGCGATCCCCCGGTTAGGAGCTCACCCCCATGGGCCGGCTCTACCCCGGTTGCGGCAAGCTTGCCGAGCGCCCACCACATCCAGGGAAGAACGTTCTCGCTCATCGCAATATCCAGATGGCGTCCTCGCCCGGTGCGTGCCCGTTCGACCAGCGCAAGCATGATGTTGATCACGGCCGGATAAGTCCCGCCCCCGATGTCGGCGACGAGCACGGGCGGCAGGACCGGATGCGCAAGGCTGCCCATCGAGAGCGCAAGTAAACCCACGTCTCCGATGTAATTGAGATCGTGTCCTGCCACATCGCGCTTGGGGCCATCCTGGCCATAGCCGGTGATCGAGCAATAGATGAGCCGCGGGTTGAACTGGGCCAACTGCTCGTAATCGAGTCCCAGCCGGTGCATGACACCGGGGCGGAACTGCTCGATCAGCACATCGGCGCGTCCGAGAAGAGGCGTCAGGCGCGCCCGCTCAGCCGGGTTTTTCAGATCGAGCACGACGCTCTTCTTGCCGCGGTTGAGGAGGGCGTAATTCACGCTTTCTGCTCCCCACCTCGGCTTGCCCTGCCGCATCTCTTCGCCTCTTGGCGGACGCTCGATCTTCACAACTTCAGCCCCTGCCTCGGCCAGAATGAGCGTCGCCAGCGGGCCGGGCAGCAGGGTGGAAAAATCAAGCACCAGCACGCCTTCGAGTGGCTGCATTCTCAGCCTCTCCGCACGAAGCTGCTGAGAAGAAAGGCCGCGGCGCTTACCGCGACGCTCAGGAGAATGAGAACAACTCCGAGTCCCAGCGCGAGGCCAAGATCGCCCTTGCTTGCCTCCAGCACAATCGCCGTGGTCATCGTGCGCGTATAGCCGCGGATATTGCCGCCCACGATCATGATGGCGCCGACCTCCGCAATGGCGCGTCCAAACGCCGCGAGGAAGGCCGTGAGAAGGCCGCCGCGGCCGATCACGAACAGCTCGGCGAGCATGCGTCCCCGCGAGGCGCCATCGACCTGCAGCACGTCGCCGTATTCGGCCCACACACTGGTCATCGCCCGATGGACGAGGGCAACCACGATCGGCGTCGTCAATACGACCTGTGCGCAGATCATGGCAGAAGGGGTAAACAAGAGGCCCAGTGATCCGAGCGGTCCCGACCTCGATAGCACGAGGTAAATGAACAGCCCGGCCACGACCGGAGGCAAGCCCAGCAACGCATTCGCAAGCACAATCGTGGCGTGGCGGCCGGGAAATTTGCTCAGCGCAAGAAGGCCGCCGAGCGGCGCTCCAATGCCCATTGCAATGAACGTGGCGGAGAGACTGACGCGCAACGAGAGGCCGATGATCTCGATGAGCTCCGCATCGAAGCGCCCGATGAGCGCGAACGCTTGCAGAAACGCGTCTCCTATGTCGCTCATTGCGGCGCTTCTAACGGCTGCGCGCGGCAAGTGCGAGAGCACGGGGCCCGCCGGCTTTTGTTGAATTCGTGGCGCAAAATCTCGAATTGGCCTATATGTCCGTGAGAGCAGCCACAACAACTCGCCTGCCTTGGCGCGCTCTTTCACTGAGGAGCTCGAAATGACCCAGATCCGCCATCTCGCCCAGCCTGTGCAGCGCCGTCCCGGCGAGCTTGGGGTGCATTCACTCGATCATTTCAATTTTTTCGTGCCCGATGTGGCGGATGCGGAAAAATTCTACCGTTCATTCGGTCTGGATGTGCGCGAGGAGGGCGGCAAGCTGAACGTCTATACGCGGGGCAATCCGCATCGGTGGGGCTCGATCGCCGAAGGGCCGCGCAAGAAGCTCAATTACATGTCGTTCGGCGCGTTCGAGGATGACCTGCCGCGCTTCCGTGAGCGGCTCAAAAGCTTGCGCATCGACCTCCTCGATGCTCCGCCCGGATTTGAGTCGAATGGGCTCTGGTTCCGCGACGAGGACGGCACGCTCATCGAGATCAGGGTTGCCGAGAAATCCTCGCCCAACGAGAAATCGCCGGTCGACAATCCCGCGGGTGTCGTCGCCAAGGCGAACGCGCCTTCGCGCAGCAAGGTGCCTGTGGTGCAGCCGCGACGCCTCGCGCACATGCTGGTGTTCACGCGCGATATTCCCAAGACCATCGCCTTCTACAAAAATGTGCTGGGCCTGCGCCTGTCCGACCGCTCTGGCGACATGATCGCGTTCATGCACGGCATTCACGGCAGCGACCATCACATGATCGCGTTCGTGCGCTCCGAAGCCCCGGGTTTGCATCACCTGAGCTGGGACGTGGGCTCCATTCAGGAGATCGGGCTCGGCGCCATGCAGATGGCCGACAAGGGATTTACGGCAGGCTGGGGGTTGGGCCGGCACGTGCTCGGCTCGAACTATTTCCACTATGTGCGCGATCCGTGGGGGAGTTACGCAGAATATTCCTCCGACATCGATTACATCCCGGTGGACTGCGAGTGGGAAGCCGCCGACCACCCGCCCGAAGACTCGTTTTACGTCTGGGGGCCCACGCCGCCGCCGGACTTCGCTATTAATCACGAAGCTGCGGCAGACTAGCCGCTTCTCCCGCCTTCGCGGAACGAGCCCAGCGCGGCTGCAATCAGGGGCGATCCTGCTTCTGCAGAATCATTTTTGCCCGGCGCGCGCGGATGAGCCACAGCATGCCGCTCCAGCTCGCGGCAACGGCGAGTCCGGCGAGATAGGCCCACCATATGCCGAGCGGCTCGGCCAGATAATGCACGGTGAAAAATCCGAATGCGAGGCCGAACAGGGCCGGCTGCGCGTGTGCAAATACCGCGGCTGACGCCTTGCCCCCCAGGCGCGGATGCAGCACGAGGGCAAGGCTCGACATTACGACCGGAAAGACTGCGAACAGGCCCGATGTAAACGGTCCGATTCGTTCGCTCGCCGTAGTCACGGCCGCCACCACGATGGCGGCGGTCCGCGCGCGCAAGAGGAGATCGTAGCGTCGCCGTGCCATTGCCGGCAGCGGCGCGCTGCGGCGATAACGGGCAGAGAGCGGTATGGTGGCCGCGTAGACGGCAGCATTCAGCGTCAGCGCACCGACAGCGCTCCACTGGATGCTCCGCAGGGCAGCCGTCGAACTGAACCAGACCACCAGCGCAACCGCGAGGGAAAACAAAATTCCATGGCGCTGCGCGATTGCCGCATAGACCAGCGCGAAGATCGCAACAGCCGCGTTGGCCGCGAGGCTGCCGACCGCGCTCGCGGCCACAAAACTCGCGGGATGCTCGGACCCGAGAATGATGTAAGCGGAGCCGGCCGCGGTGGGCAGCGCGGTGATCAAAGCACCGAGAAACGGACCGCTGCGTTCGACGATAACCGAGGTGCCCACCACAACGATCGCGGTAAACACCATCTTGACCGCAAGGAGCAGCACCGCGTGAACGAAAAGAGAAGTGGTCATGTAAATCTTCTTCCGAAGAAGATGATTGTCGGTTCAAGCCCGGCAATGACGAATAGGAGGCAATGTGCTAGCGCGGGTGTCCCTTACGAATTCAGTGTCGCTGTGAAACATGACTCGCGTTCTTGTGCTTGGCGCCGGATTCGCCGGTCTATGGGCCGCCGCAGGTGCAGCGCGCAAGCTCGACGAGACCGGCAGAGTTGAGCGTGACGTCGAGATTCTGGTCGTCGACCGCAACCCCTATCACAACATACGCGTGCGCAATTACGAGATCGAGCTGCGCGAAGTGGCGATCCCGCTCGGCGAGGTGCTCGATCCGATCGGCGTGAAGCATGTCACGGCCGAAGTGAAGACTATAGACATTGCGCAAAAACAGGTGCGCATCGCAACCCGCCGCTGTGAAGAGCCTCTCGCTTACGACCGAATCGTTGTTGCACTCGGCAGTGAATTGCGACGCCCGAGCTTTGCCCGGCTCAGCACAAACTGTTTTGACGTGGATACCTATACGGCGGCCATGCAGCTGAATGAGCACTTGGCGGCACTCAGCAGGCGCGCAAACACGCCCGGCCATTCAACCGTCGTGGTCGTCGGCGCAGGATTCACCGGCATTGAGGTCGCAACCGAGATGCCCGCCAAGCTCCGGCGCGCGCTTGGAACGGAAGATTATCGCGTGATCCTGGTCGACCCTAACCCTGTTGTTGGCGCGACAATTGGCGAGCACGCGCGGCCCGTCATCGCGCAGGCCATTTCGACGCTTCGCATTGAGACGCGACTCGCCACCAATGTTGCTGCCGTCGACTCAATGAGTCTCACCCTCAGCTCCGGCGAAGTTATACCCACGCAAACCGTCGTGTGGTGCGCAGGCATGCGCGCCAGCCCGCTCTTGGCTGCTTTGCCCGGCATGCATGACCGGCTCGGTCGGATCGCGGTTGACCAGTTCATGCGGGCCAAAGATTTGACCAATGTTTTTGCCGCCGGCGACGCGGCCTTCAGCCTGGTCGACGATGTGCATTCCACGGTGATGTCCTGCCAATTCGCGCGCCCCATGGGGCGCTTTGCCGGACACAACGTCATTGCCGACCTCCTGGGCGAACCCATGCTTCCCCTCCGCATCGACTGGTACGTGCCCGCGAACCTGCCGGCGCGAGGATATCTTCGCCAGCGCGGCACCCACGGTGCAGCGGCCGCCGCAATATCCCGGCGCATCGAGTTGATTTGAAGTATTCGTCATGGCCGTCACTTCAACACGAGATCGAGCTGCAGGATTTCGTTTGCCGGAACGGCCGAGTGCTCGATGCCGCTGCTCGCTGACTGCGCATCGCCACTGACCGCGTAGAAGCGGTTGCCGATAACTCCTGCGGCGAGTCCGTGCCGCTGGCGCGGCATCGACGGGAGCACTTCCCATCGATTGAGCGCGGAATCATAAGCCTCCACCGCCTTGAAGGCGGCGAGCAGGCGCTGATCCTGCCCTTCACCGCCGGCGACTACGACGCGATTGGCGTAGACAGCTCCGGCAAGCGCGCTGCGCGGTGTCGGCATGCGCGCCCGGGGCATCCAGAGATCATTCGCCGGATCATACATCTCGACGAGATCAACATTGTTGCTCGTGCCGGAGATGAACGCCGAGCCGACGCGGCCGCCGATCACATAGACCCTGTCGCCGATCCCCGCAGCGACGTGGTGATTGCGCGCAAGCAGAATCGATCGAACCGCCCTCCACGTGTTCGCCGCCGGATCGTATTCCTCGACGGTGGCGAGGACGTTGTGCGGTCGCGCCGGATGAATGCCATTCTCGCTTACACCGGGGAGAATATTGGCCCCGCCGGTGACGTAAATTTTGCCGTTCGCAACCGCAGCCGACGCAGCGCCGCGCCGGGTCGGCATAGGCGCGAGCTCCTTCCACTCGTCGACGGCGGGATCGTATTCCCACGCATTATTGATGGGTGTCCAACCCGGCGCACCAGCTTCGGGAAGCGTGAAGCCCCCGGACGCATAAATCTTATTGCTCACGCTCGCGAAGGCGACATGGTGCGAGGGAAGCCGCATTGCCCGCTTTTTTGTCCATTGATTGGAGGCGGGGTCATACTCGAAGACAAGCGCCTTCGGCTTCCAACCCGGGGCGAGCCCGCAGAAGACATAGAGCTTTCCGTTCGCGGTGGCGCCGAGAAGCTCTTCCGAGGGATCCGGAAATGGCGCGCCCTGTATCCAGGGCTGCACCGCGGTCGGAGTCGCCAGCGTAGTTTGTGCGGAAGACCCGTTTGATGCGAGGACGAGAATGCCAAATGCCAGCGCAACACGGAATGAAATCATCCGGTCCTCCTTGATTGCCCACCTGCATCGCCGGAAGCAAAGAGGTCGGCATCGGGCCTATTCAAATCTGGACGTCAAGTTAGAATC
>DATCJI010000443.1:0-3992 GCA_036562835.1 Xanthobacteraceae bacterium
CGCACCTCGCCCGACATCATATTCTCGGCCACGCCCTGCCCCGCGTTGCCGCGCACGATGACGGTCGCCTGCTTGTTCATGCCGGCACAATAGTAGCCGACGTGACCCTCCACCTCGATGAGGATGGGCGCGTCAATGCCGGCGGCGATGGCGTGGCGCCCGCGCGGGTTAAGTACGCGCCAATGTGTCTCGTTGGTTTCGAGCGTGAGGCGATGCAGCCCCGCATTGAGCTCGCGCACCGGCGTCTGCGCCAGGTCGACCGTGGGCATCAGTGTTGCCAGAAATAGACGCGCGCAGGTTCGGGCTCCCAAACCTCGGCGCGCTCGACGCCGGGCAGATCGGCCAGCGCGCGGTACTCGGTGCCGAACGCGACCCAGTCGCCGGTTTCGGCCATCACAGCGGGCTTGCAGGCGATGGGATCGCGCAGCACGCCGAAGCCCGACTCGGTGCCGATGACAAAGGTGTAGAAGCCGTCGAGCGCAGCAAGCGCCGCGTCCATGGCCTGCTCGAGCGAGGCGCCCTCGCGCATCTTCCAGGTGAGAAATCCGGCGGCGACCTCGGAGTCGTTGTCGGTCGCAAATGTCAGACCCTCGCGCATGAGGTCGCGCCGCAACGCGTTATGGTTCGACAGCGAGCCGTTATGCACGAGACATTGATCGGGCCCGGTGGTGAAGGGATGCGCGCCGTTCGTGGTCACGGCGGACTCGGTGGCCATGCGCGTATGGCCGATCGCGTGCGTGCCGGCCATGTCTTGCAGATTGAAGCGGGCTGCCACTTTGTCGGGCCGGCCAACTTCCTTGAAAACTTCCATGCGCCGCCCGCTGCTCACGATGCTTACGGCGGGATGATGCGCGATTTCCGCACGCACGGCGGGCTCGCGATCGCGTGGCACGCCGATGACTGCATGGCTGTCGTGCATGACGGGCGAAATCGACGCGCCCGCGGCCGTGCTCAATGCAGGAAGGAGCGCATTGAGGTCAAATTTGGCCGGCAGCCGCAGCGTGAGCTTCATCAGGCCCGGCATGCCGCTGCCATAGACGGCAAAGCCCGCGGAATCTGGCCCGCGATCGCACAAGGTGCCGAGCATGCCGGCAAGCAGACGCCCGAGCTTCGGCTCGAGCGCCTTATCCTTGAGAAAGATTCCGGCTATCCCACACATGTTCGATCCGACAGCTGCGCCGAAAGAGTGCTATACGGATGCGGCCGGTGTCAATTGTGGAGCAATAATTTTTCGTGCCAGGAAACTCGCCCAGTACCGGAAAAAAAGCCAGCTCGCAGCGCGCCGCAAACGACCTGCGCACCGGCTCGCGTGCGCCGAGCGAATTCGTCCGCTCGCTGGAAGCTGAAATAGGCGCCGAGGTGCGCAAGCTGCGCAAGGGCCTCGAGCTTACGGTTTCCGAGCTTGGGGCGGCCGCCGGCATCTCCGCGGGCATGCTCTCGAAGATCGAGAACGGCTCCATCTCGCCTTCATTGGGCACACTGCACTCGCTCGCGACGGCGCTGAACGTGCCGATCAGCCGGTTGTTCAGCGAGCGCGAGGAGCAGCGCGACTGCTCGTTCGTCAGGGGCGGCCATGGAGTACGTATCGAGCGGCGCGGAACCAAGGCCGGGCATCTCTATGACCTGCTTGGCCATTCGCTGAGCGGTCCCGTCGGCGTCGAGCCATATCTGATCACGCTCAAACGCGACGCCGTGCCGTACACGAATTTCCGGCACGCCGGGGTCGAGTTCATCTACATGCTCACCGGCAAGGTCCGTTACCGCCACGCGGACAGGACCTATCTGATGCAGCCCGGCGACGCGCTGTTCTTCGATGCGGCCGCGCGCCACGGCCCGGAGGAGCTGATCAAAGCGCCGATGACCTATCTCTCCATCATCATCTACCCGCGCCGGAGCTAGCCCCTTCCGCTCGTCTCACCCGGTTGTCATCGCCCGCGCGGGCGATCCAGTAATCACCGAACGTGCGGATAGGGTAGGACGGCGTGATATCGCTCGTGCGTTGCATACTGGATGGCCCGCCTTCGCGGGCCATGACAACGCGCAATGTTGACGCCTATTCGTTTTCGCGGGGACGAGTCGGGCGAGAGGTCACGGCATGATCGGAGGGTGATAGGTCAGGGTCATGCCGAGCAGCCACACCATGAGCAGAACCAGCGGCAAATGGATGAGGAACTGGGTGCAGGTGAAGCCGATGACTTCCCTCGCCTTCAGACCTAAAATGCCGAGAATAGGCAGCATCCAGAACGGATTGATCAGGTTCGGCAATGCCTCAGCGGCGTTGTACACCTGTACCATCCACCCCAGATGTACTTTCAGATCGTTCGCCGCCTGCATCGCGTACGGCGCCTCGACGAGCCACTTGCCGCCGCCGGACGGCAAAAAGAACCCTAGCACGGCCGAGTAGATACCGAGCGTAACGGGCAACAGGCTTTGCGAGGATACCTGGACAAAGATTCCGGCGACGAGCTCGGCGAGCGAACCGCCGCGCCCCTTCGGTTGGATCAACATATAGGCAATCGAGCCATAGAGCGGAAACTGAAACAGCACACCGGCGACCGCCGGCACGCCTTCCGCGACCGCAGCCAGAAACCGGCGCGGACGCCAATGCAGCAGCAATCCAAGCATGATGAGAAGAAAATTATAGGTGTTGAGATTGGAGATCGCCAAAATGCCCTTGGAGGAAAACTCCACCCATAGCCAGACGGAGCCCAGCGCAACCACCAGAATGGTCGGCAGCGGACTGTATTCCAGCCATTCGCCGGGGCGAATCTCGTGCGGCCTGAGATCGACGCGTTCGGCGATGCTGGCAGCGCCGAGCTCGATGCCAAGATTCTGGGCGGTCTTTGCGCGCGTTGCGCCGGGGGCCGTCCAATATGCAATCACCGTTGTCACGGCAATGAGAACCGCCGCCATCACCATGTTCTGCCAGAGGAAGATGGTCTCGTTGAATGAAATGACCCCGGTGATCGGGATCAAGGCCTTCGGCAGAAATGCCGGATTTGCCTGAAACTGAGCGGCTGCCGAGCTGATCCCCAGCGCCCAGGTGGCCCGATGCCCATGTAGCCTGCGGCGCCGGCAGCGCGGTAATCCATGCGCAGCTCTTGCCGCCGCGCAATCGCTTGCACCAGCAGGCCGCTGAATATGAGACTGATGGTCCAACTGAACAGCGAGACCAGCATGGAAACAAGTGCTACGTATGCGACGGCGCTGCGCCCGGTCTTTGGCACCATCGCGAGCCTTGCGATGAGCCAGGCCGCCGGCCCCGAATGCGCAACGACGAAGCCGATCACAACACCCATGCAGACCTGCAGGGTAAACGGGATGATCGACCAGAAGCCCTCGCCGAACGCGAGCGCGATCGACACGGGACCGGCACCGATGGCGAGACATCCGGCGGCCACTACGGCAATCGCCATAACGGCAAACACGAACGCGTCGGGGTACCAGCGCTCCGACCAGTCGGTGATCGCCAGCGCCATGCGCTCGAGGAAACCTGCATCCGAAGTCGAGCCGGTCAGCTCGGCGTGCGCTGCCGTCGTCATACAGTAACCCCCTGGCTGTGCCGCACCTTGCGGAAATTTTTATTGTTTGTCGCGGGCAGACTTTCCTTATAATAAAGCATCTTTCCAGAGGGGCAACTCAAAATCGCAGGTTGATGCACCGCAATCCGGGACGGAGCTCGAATGGAATTTTCGTATAGTTTCGATTTTCAGACGCTCGCCTCGCATTACAAAACCGGATTGCTCAAACCCACAGCCGTGGTGGCCGAGGTTTTTTCGCGCATTCATGCGAGCGGCGACGATCACGTGTGGACGCATGTGCTGCCGCAGGCGGACGTCATGCAGGCGGCGCAGGCGCTCGAACAGCGCCGGAATCAACGAGGAGACGCGCTCCCGCTTTATGGACTGCCTTTCGCCATCAAGGACAACATCGATGTGGCGGGCCTTCCCACCACGGCGGCGTGTCCCGCATTCGCATATATTGCGGATAAG
>DATCJI010000127.1:0-5212 GCA_036562835.1 Xanthobacteraceae bacterium
AGCCAGGATTTCCGTGATGCGTGGTTCATCGGCTACACGAGCCGGCTCGTCACCGGCGTATGGCTCGGCAACGATGATTCCTCTCCCATGCGCAAGACGACCGGCGGAAGCCTGCCCGTTGAAATCTGGAATCGCGTAATGAGAGCCGGGCATCGCGGTCTCCCGGTTGCAGGCTTGCCGGGGCTCTCGGGCGCGTCCACTGTTGCCTCGGCTGCCAGGCCAGTGGCTCCTTGGACGGATCAACCCAGACCGCAAGCCGTCGATCCTGCGCTCGATGGCTGGTTTCTGGACAGATTGTTTGGACGGCGCTGAGCCGAATGCTCGGCGCGTTCGTCTTGTCGTTCACAGGGGCTCACGGGCAAAGGAATGGTCGCGAAGCGCAAACCCGCACTCGATCGGATCGACGTAAAGTTAGTTGCTGCGCTCCAGCGTGACGGACGCGCCACGTTTTCGGAATTGGGCGAGCGCATCGGCCTTTCTCCACGCGCCACGCTTGAACGTGTTCGTCGGCTCGAAGCGGCCGGCATCGTTGCCGGGTACCGAGCCGTCATTGAACTGCAGCGCATCAGTCGAGCGGTCACGATCTTTGCCGAAATTTTTCTGGAGAAGCATGCCAACAGTGCGCGGCTCGAAAAGCGCCTGGCTTCCCTCGACGAGGTCATCGAATGCTGGGAGGTCAGTGGCGCAGTCGACTATGTGGCGCGCTTCCTTTGCGCCGACCTCGCCGCCTACGAGGGACTTACGAGTGCCCTCATTGACGATGCGCAATTAGGCGTGGCGCGGATCGTGAGCCACGTCGCTCTGCGACCGGTGCGGCGCTTCACCGGCTACCCTGAGTCTCTCCTGGCGGGGAAAGCCGACTGACCACGGGACACCTACCAAGGTAGGGGGTCAGGCCCCGTTGACTACCGCAGCGCAGCAGTTATGCTGCGCCGCCCACACAGGAAGCGTGCATTGCACAATTCCGGGTTGCGCCGCTGAACTTCACCTGGCTGTGAGCGCGCCCCAGAGGGCGTGTTCACAACTTCGGCCACATCGGGGAGCAGCTTGACCATGTCCATTCGCAGTCGTTTCCTGTCCTGGAGACTGAATATGCGCGGATTTGGCAGCGGCTCTTTTGATCCAAAAACGTTGGCAACGCTTGAGGCCGCGTTCGACGAAACCTGGCTTACGCTGAAATTGAACGGAAATCACAAGGTGCGGGCTGACGAGCTCGCGCGCTGCATTTTGCGCTTGGCCACCGAAGGCGAGCGCAACGCCGAGCGCCTGCACGAGCGTGCCCTCGCCGCCCTCGTTCCCGCAATGGCGTGGCGCGACGCAAATCCCGGTCTTTTTCCGGTTCCGATGACGGCTGGCTTTGCCGAGCCCGAGCAGGACGCGTTCCAGCCCGCACGGTGACTCCCGTAAAGCAGAGGTAGGGCGCCGCGCTCTCCGCCGCGAGCGGGCAGCTTCACCGCCAAATCGGCCGTGCGCCTGACGCACTTCTGCCGCGCGCGTCGTGCAGATTTCCTACATGCCAGTTGAGCATCGGGGGAGATGTGCCATGGACGCGATGCAGAGCACGATCGAGCTGGAGAACCGAGTAAGCGCGCACAACTACGCGCCGCTGCCGGTCGTACTCGCGCGCGGCCAGGGTGCCCATTTGTGGGACACGGCCGGGCGCCGTTACGTCGATATGATGAGCGCCTATTCGGCTGCAAGTCACGGGCATGCGCACCCCCGTATTCTTTCAGCCCTGAAGACGCAGGCAGAGCGCCTCGCTGTGCCTTCGCGCGCCTTCTACAACGAGCGACTTGCGCCCTTCCTCGCGGAGCTCTGCGCGCTCACCTCGCTGGATGCAGCGCTGCCCATGAACACGGGGGCGGAGGCAGTCGAGACCGCAATCAAGGCGGCACGCCGTTGGGCTTACCGCGTCAAAGGCGTTGCGCCGGACCGCGCCGAGATGCTCGTTGCGGCGGGAAATTTTCACGGCCGGACTACCACTGTCATTTCATTTTCCACCGAGCCCGACTACCGCGATGGGTTTGGGCCATTCACGCCGGGATTCCGCGCGCTGCCGTTCGGGGATGTCGGCGCGTTCGAGCGCGCCATCACGCCCAGCACTGCGGCCATCCTGGTTGAGCCGATCCAGGGAGAAGCGGGCATCATCGTGCCGCCCGCAGGCTTTATCGTCGGGTTGCGCCGGATCTGCGACGCACACAACGTGCTGCTCATTCTCGACGAGGTACAGTCCGGCCTCGGGCGCACGGGCGCCTGGTTCGCCTATGAGCATGAGGGAGTTCGTCCCGATGGCGTCATTCTCGGCAAGGCGCTTGGCGGCGGCGTGCTGCCTGTCTCGGCTTTTGTCGGGCGCCGCGAACTCATGAACACGTTTACGCCCGGCTCCCATGGCTCGACCTTCGGCGGCAATCCCCTTGCGGCTGCCGTAGGCCTCGAAGCATTGCACGTCATTCGCGACGAGGGCCTCGTCGAGCGCAGTCACGTGCTCGGCGGGCATATGCTTGCACGTCTCTCCGCCTGCGCGAGCCCGACGCTCAAAGAGGTGCGCGGGCGGGGGCTGTGGGCTGGTGCCGAAATAGATGCCGAGCGGGCGAGTGCGCGGGAGGTCTGCGAGCGGCTCCTGCAAAAAGGCGTCCTCTCGAAGGAAACTCACCACACCGTCGTCCGCCTTGCGCCGCCATTGGTGATCGAGCGTGACACGCTCGACTGGGCGCTCGACCGGTTCGAGGAGGTTCTGGCCGAGTTCGACGGCAGGTGCCGCAAAGCGGCCTGAATGGGGCACACGGGTACGACAATGCGAAATGCCGCCGTTCGACCTCACTTCCTGATGTGCCGGCCGGAGCACTTCTCCGTCAGCTACGTGATCAATCCGTGGATGGATCCGGATGGCTGGGCGCGCGATCAGCGCGCACATTTGGCCGCCATGCGCGAGTGGAACGCACTCTACGACAAGCTCGTCGAACTCGGGGCCGCAATTGACCTCGTGCCGCCCGCTTCCGGCCTGCCTGATCTCGTGTTCACGGCCAATGCAGCGGTCGTGCTCGATCGACGCGTGCTGCTCTCGCGCTTTCGCCATCCAGAGCGCCAGCGCGAAGAGCCGCATTATGAGTCCGCATTTCGAGCTCTGCAGGCGCGCGGTGTAGTGGACGAAGTCAACAGCCTGCCGCGCGGATTTATTCTCGAAGGCGCCGGCGATTGCGTCTTTGATGCTGCCCGTGATCTGTTCTGGATCGGCTATGGGCCGCGGTCGGACCGTTCCGCCGCCGCTCCGGTAGCCGACATGTTCGCGCGCGAAGTGGTGGCACTCGAGCTTGCGGATGCGCGGTTCTATCACATGGACACCGCGCTTTGTCCGCTCTCAGGCGGAGAAGTGATCTATCTGCCCGCGGCATTCACTCCCGCAGGACTGCGCGAAATTCATGCTCGCATCGACCCAAAGGATCGCATCGAGATCGGGATCGATGACGGCTCACTGCTCGCCGCAAATGCCGTCTGCGTCGGCCGCACCATCCTGATCTCGGCAGCCAGCGAAAGGCTCTGCGAAGACCTGCGCCGGCGTGGCTATGACATCGCAAAGACGCCGCTTGGCTCGTTTCTTCGCAGCGGTGGATCGGCTTTCTGTCTTACGTTGCGACTCGATCGCAGCTCGGTTCCGGCGCTGGCCGCAGCCCCGCGACGCGCGGTCGCTTGACCCCGTAACATCGCTGACAACCCGACCCCTTTCCTCTAAGCTGGCGCGCAACCCGGGATATGAAGCCGCGGCGCGGGCATTTGCGGCCTGTGAACAAGCGGCGCACCCGGACCGGCAACCAGAGGAGGAACATCATGCGCAAAAGCACGATGACGCGCCGGCGTTTTCTGGCGGCTGCAGCAACATCCGCGCTGGTCGCAGCGCCCTATGTGCGAGGAGCCCACGCCGCCGGCAAGTTGAGCGTCGGCTTCTGGGATCATTGGGTACCCGGGGCCAACAACGCCTCCAAGGCCCTGTGCGAGGAATGGGCCGCAAAAGAAAAGATTGACATCTCCGTCGACTACATCACCTCGCAGGGTAACAAGAATCTGCTGACCATTGCGGCCGAGGCGCAGGCCCGGTCGGGTCACGATATTTTTGCGTTCCCGACCTGGCAGCCCGCCGATCATGCCACTCGCCTCGAGCCGGTGGACGAGATCATGAGCGAGCTGATCAAGCAGAATGGCGCCGTCAATCCCACCTGCGAATATCTCGCAAAATCCGGCGGTCACTGGGTAGGCGTGCCCACCTGCGTGGGCACGCAGATCAAGGGACCGTGCTCGCGCATCGATCTCATGAAGAAATATGCGGGCATTGACGTGGTGGCGATGTATCCGCCCGGGGCTCCGCCCAAAGCCGAGGCATGGACGTTGGATGCTTTTCTCAAGGCGGCTGAAGACTGCCACAAGGCCGGCTTCCCGTTCGGCATTGGCCTTGGCACGACGGAAGACAACGTGGACACCGCCGGTGCCATCTTTCAGTCCTTCGGCGCCGAGCTCGTCGACGCCAAGGGCAACATCGCCGTCAAATCAGATGCCGTGCGCCAGGCGATGGAGTACTACAAGAAACTCACGCAATTCCTGCCGCCTGACATCGCGGCGTGGGACAACGCGTCGAACAACAAATATCTCATCGCCGGCAAGGGCTCGCTTATCATGAACCCGCCGAGCGCATGGGCTGTGGCCAAGCGCGATGCTCCGCAAGTCGCGGAGCAGCTATGGACGCACGGCATGCCCGCAGGTCCAAAAGGCCGCTACGCGCCTTTCCTGCCGTACTTTTGGGGCATTTGGACTTTCAGCAAGAACAAGGCGGCCGCGAAAAACCTGCTCCTGCACCTGTCGCACGCCTCGGCAATCGAAAAGATGGTCGAGGCAAGCGGCGGCTACGATCTGCCCGCGTTCGAAAAACTCACCACGCTCAAGGTTTGGGCCGAGGCGGGACCGCCGAAGGGCACGCTCTACCATTACCCCAATCCCTACAATCATCAGATTCTCTCGGTGGCGGCACAGCCCGCCCCGCCCAAGATCGCCGTGCAGATTTATACGCAGGCGATCCAGACCAAGATGGTCGTTCGCTTCATGCAGGGCGAGCCGCTGGAAAAGACGCTTGCCTGGGCCGAGACCGAGGTCGAAGGCTTCATGCGCACGTGAAAATACCTCCCCCTGACAGGGGGAGGTCGATTGGGTTCGCGTAGCGAAGCCA
>DATCJI010000446.1:0-6770 GCA_036562835.1 Xanthobacteraceae bacterium
GCCATGGGGTCGATGGAAAGGCTTTCCGCCCGGACGGTAGCGAACGAACCAGGACGGCTTTGCGACGGCAAAGGGCTATGGCTGCAAATCTCGAAATGGAAAAGCAAGAGTTGGCTTTGTCAGTACACCTCGCCGACCACCGGCGCTATTCGTCAGTATGGCCTCGGGTCATTGGACACCGTGTCGCTGGCCAAGGCTCGCAAGGTGGCTGCGTAACTACGCGAGCAGGTTTACGACGGCATTGATCCCATCGATGCTAGACGCGAGCAGCGGCAAGAACGCCGGCTGACGCAAGCTCACACCAAGACTTTCCGCGAAGCCGCCGAACAGTACATAGCCGCCCATTCGGCAGGTTGGCGGCATGCCAAGCATCTGGCGCAATGGAAGAAGTCACTGGCGACTACGTGTTGCCGGTCATGGGCGAGCTTTCCGTGGCCAGCATCGATACCGCTATTTGTGATGGAGGTGCTGACCCCGATCTGGACACCAAGCCGACCACTCCCAAACGGGTTCGTGGGCGAATAGAGGCAATACTCGATGCCGCCAAGGTGCTTGGTCATCGGACTGGCGAAAACCCGGCTCGCTGGCAAGGGCGTCTGAAGGAGGTGCTCCCGGCCGCAGGTAAAGTGAAAGCCGCGCAAAACTTTGCTGCCCTGCCCTACGATGGGATTCCGGCCTTCATGGCCGAACTCCGCGACCGCCAGGGCATTGCTGCTCGCGCGCTTGAGCTCACAGTGTTGACGGCATGCAGGACCAGCGAGGTCATTAACGCCACCTGGGCCGAAATCGAGTTCGAGGCGAAGGTGTGGACCATTCCCGCCGCGCGCATGAAGGCGCAGAAAGAGCATCGGGTGTGCCACTCTCCGACCCAGCTATGAACGTGTTGAAATCCCTGCCACGCGAGGAGGGGAATGCGCACGCGACGCGGCGAACGGCGTACCCGTGCCAGCACGGTTCGCCAGCTTCAACACACGAAGAGGGGCGACATAAGGAGGTTGCAAATGACAGACGTGAATAGACCAACTGAACGAATGCCGAGACATCGGCAGACTATCCGAAGGAGCGGCTCACTGCTCGGATTCCATGGCCCAGTCTCGCGGAGGATTAAGCTTTGGACAGTTGACGCAAAGTCTGACCCAACACTGGGTGCACTGGAGCGGGCGTACTTTACGGCGCTCGAGGCAGTGCACCGGATCGAGGAGCGGACTGGAACGCGGCGAATGGTAGGCTAACTCAGGAGGGCATGACTCAATTCGCACGGAATGATCTTCTCCCTGCGCTGGATCGCGCGCAGGAAACGATCAACAGGGCTAAGGCGGAAGTTGGTGACCGCCGCACGAAGCTTAACCATCATCATGTGCGCGAGATCAACGAATTCCAGGAGGCCATTGCGGCTGCTGAATCAGCAGTCGATGTGGCGTACGAGGAAGTGCGGACTGAGGCGGGTATGAGTCCCCACAATCGCTCGGCTCAGTGACTGGTGCTACTTATGAGGAAGCCAGCACGCCTGGAGTAGCGGTTGAGCCATTGCTGAACGCGCTCGGGCCTGCGCAGGCGCGTGATCAGCCGCCGTTCGGCCCGGCTGAACTGATCCTGCGCCTTGGTTCGGCCAAACGGTTTGGCTGATGTGCGCACACGAGCCGCTTTCATGCGCAGTTTTTTGCCTTATGGGCTGTTATGCTTGGTGCTGAATGCGGAATTTCATTTCGCCGTCGCGCCTTCTGCAGCAGGGCAGCATTCGAAGAACACCACAATGGATTCCGGCTGCGATCCATCGAAACTTCGTATTGTCATTGACGTCGGCCATACGCCAGAAGCTGCGGGGGCACTGAGCGCACGCGGCGTGTACGAATACGACTTCAATCTTCGCCTTGCCACGGACGTGGAGAAGGCTCTGGTTGCTGCAGGATTCACTTCGACTTACCTCATGCGCATGCAAGGGGCCAAACGTAACCTTGAGCAACGGGCGGAACGAGCGAACAAGATGGGCGCCGATTTGTTCGTTTCGATCCATCACGACTCCGTTCAGGACGAGTATTTGCGTATATGGAAGTATAAAGGCCGCTCCTACCAGTACAGCGACCAATTCAATGGGTATTCGGTGTTCGTGTCCTACGCCAACGCGCGCGTGGAGGAGAGCCGCCGTTTTGCATTCGATCTTGCGGCAGAGCTCAAGGCGCACGGCTTGTCCTTCACCACACATCATGCTGAAAAAATAAAAGGCGAGAATAGGGAGCTGATCGCACCCGAGCTGGGCGTTTATCGGTACGATGATCTCGTCGTACTCAAGCGCACCAGGTCGCCGGCTGTGCTTTTGGAGGCCGGGGTGATCGTCAACCGCGAGGACGAGCTCAGGGTGTCAAACCCGGAGTTCCGCGAGCGGGTCTCTCAGTCGATCGTTGCAGCTAGTCTCCAGTTTTGTAACCAAAGGCGTTCTTTATCCTCCCCGGCACAATAAAAACTCGGTATCATCGCCTCCAGGGTCGCATGCCATGACATTGAGCGAAGCGACGCAGTCTGGCGATCGGTTCGTGGGCAAAGTGCCCGCGGCCGACGGTTTCGAAATCGACTATTTTATTAGTCGGCGCGGGTCGAGTGCGGCCATTGCGCAGGAAGTCGCCGACATCCTCACCGAGGGGGGCTCCAGCGTGCGCGTGCAGGACTACGACTTCGCCAGCGGCGCGAATTTCATCGCCGAGATGCACGAGGCAATCAAAAAATGCCGCCACTTCATTGCCCTGCTCTCAGTTGATTACGAAAAATCGGAATATACACGACAGGAATGGACTGCCTTCATGGCGGCCCGCCATCGCGGCGGAATTGAGAGGCGTTTCATTCCGCTTCGCATCGAGGAGTTCCAGCCCGACGGCCTGCTTGCCGCTTATCAGTATACGGATCTGGTGGGCGTTGCCGATCCGCAGGAGCGCAAGCGTCGCATCCTGGCAGCAGTTCTGGGTGCCGCCGGTGATGTGCATGCAAAGAGCCCCGCAATTAGCAAAACCTTTCATGGCGTGCCGCCGCCCAATCCGCATTTTACCGGGCGCGACGCACTGCTTGATCGCCTACACAGCACGCTCCTGGGGAACGGCGCCTCGGCGGCGCAAGTTGCGCTGCTCGGCATGGGCGGCATCGGCAAGACGTCGACCGTTGCCGAATACGTCCACCGCTACGCCAGCCACTACGCCGGGGTGTGGTGGGCCCCGGCACAGGACCGCGCCGTTCTGACGACGAGCCTTGCCGAGCTCGCAACCGAGCTCGATCCGCAGCTTGCGCGCGAGGACGACGTGAAAGTTGCGGCGCTCGGCGCGCTGCACAAAATCAGTCGTTCGGCAACCCCCTGGCTCCTTGTGTATGATAACGTGGAAAGTCCGGAGCTCATTGCCGACCTCGTGCCGGGTCGCGGCGCGCGCCTGGTTATCACGACCAGGTGGGCCGACTGGGTCGGCCGCGCCGCCGAGATCGAGATCGAGCTGCTCCATCCCGAATCAGCTGTGGAGTTCCTGCTCACGCGCTCCGGGCGGAGGGATCGAGAGGGCGCTGCCCGCCTCGTCACGGCGCTGGGCAATCTTCCGCTCGCCCTCGACCACGCCGGCGCCTATGTGCGGCTCACGGGCGTGTCGTTCGACCGCTATTGCGAGCGGCTCGAGGATCTCATTGTCAAGGCGCCGCGCGGCGCCGCTTATCCGGAAAGCGTGGGCGCGACTTTCGGGCTCGCCATCGAGCAAGCGTGCAAGCTGTGCGCCGCCACCGAGCCTTTGCTCGCCTTCTTTGCCGTGCTCGGCGCTGATCGCATTCCGATGGAGCTCCTGGATGACTCAATTCTCTCCGAGGATGACCGCGCGGAAGCGCTGATGGCGCTCACCGAGGTTTCGCTGATCGACCATGGCACCGGCCTGGACGGCGCGCCTGCGGTTTCGTTGCATCGCCTGGTCCGCGCCGCCATGCGCGCGCGGCTGAACGCGTCGGGCAAACTTGCGGCGGCGCTGGACAAAGCAGTGCGCAAGCTGGCCGCGGCATTTCCAGATCAAGGGTATAGTAATCCGGATTGTTGGCCCCGTTGCGCGCAGCTCCTCCCGCACGTGCTGGAGATGCGCGAGGAAGCGCAGCGCACCGGTATGCAGAGCGGGGAGCTGGCGCAGCTTCTCGATGCCGCGGCCAATTTTCTGAATGGACGCTGCGCATTCTCGGCTGCGGAGCCGCTCTACCGCGAAGCGCTCGGCGTGGGCGAAAAGCTCCTTGGCGAAGAGCATCCTGATGTGGGCCAGTGGCTCAACAATTTTGCCAATCTTCTGCTGAACACGCGCCGTTATGCCGAGGCTGAGCCGCTCTACCGGCGCTCGATCGAGATCGGGACGAAATCGCTTGGACGCGATCACGTGCGCGTGGCCACGCGATTGAACAATCTCGCCGTGGTTCTCATGGACACGGGCCAATCCGCGGAAGCAGAGGTACTCATGCGGGAGGCCATCGAAATTGTTGAAAGACGCTGCGGCCGCGAGAGCGACATGTACGCGAAGCGGCTGCACAAGTTTGCCCAACTGCTTGCGCGCACCGGCAGGCGCGAGCAGGCGGAAGCGGCTTTTCGCGAAAGCATCCGCATTGGCGAATTAACGCTTGGTCCCGATCATTCCCTCGCCGCGGATTGGAAAAGCAGCTTTGCCAAGGTGCTGCGCGATTGGGGACGCTGGTCAGAGGCGGAGCCACTCTTTCGCGAGGCAGTTGCCACGTGACGAAGACGGGCAATGAGGGTCACACCAGTTTCGGCTTCGTGCGCCACGAGTACGCCAAGCTGCTCGCGCTGTCCGGTCGCGCCGAGGAGGCCTGCGCGCACGCGAGGCGGGCGGTCGACATCCACGCAAGGGCATTTGGAGCGATGCACCAATGGACGCAGGACTCAGCGACGGTTTTGGCGGGTGCGCTCGACGCGCTCGGGCGCTCCGAAGAGGCGCTCGACGTGCGCCGCTGCCATGCGCTCGTTTCGTAGCCCCGAGGGAGCGAACGCGACATCCGGAGAGGTTTCGCTTGCCGCTCAATCCGGGCTACGTGTTAACGCATCGCGGTTTTCAGGCTGCACGGGCGTGAGGATGAGCTTCATCTACGCCAGACAAACCAGACAAAGAGGTCAGCGCGCAACCGACCTGACTCGAACAAGATCAATCGAAAACAAGCGGATGCCCGCCTGGCGACCAGGGATGGTCAGATTATCACTCCCCCGGCAGCGCATCGAAGTCTTGGAAACTAGACCGGAGTAGGCCTGGCCGGCCGCCCACTTCCCGAGCAGGACTAATTCCTTTGGCCAGACTAAAGCGAGGGCCGTTTCACCCTAAATTTCTGGCGTTATATTTATGTTATTTTTCAATTTGTTACGCATGACACGATAACGGCGATTCACAAGGACGATTCTGGACGCGTTTTTCTTGTGTGGGACACAGAAAGGCCTGGCCGGAAATCCTTGTCCGTTCTGGGCGCTGGTCCTGGGGTATTACCGCGAACGGCATCCAGACCAAGTGCCCTAAGGCGAAAACTGATGGGTAGGACAATAGGTAAAGCCTAGCCCGTTGCCCTAACGCATTGGAAATACTGGATAATATTCTTTCCTGGACGACGCGCTATCCTCCCCTGCGAGAGTCGTTAGCCCCGAAGCCGGGGAGGGTTACCGCGCGAAGCGCGATGGAATCAACTGCGCAACTCTGAATGCGTGCTGACCTTATTTGCGCTTCACGCGTTCCTCGGGAATGAGCTCGAGTGCCTGCCGGCTGCCGTTGCGCAAGATCGTGACCTCGAGCCGGCGTGCAATCTTGTCGCCGGCGAGCATGCGGATGAGATCGTCGGCGCCGGTGACCGGCACGTCATCGAGCGCAAGGAGAACGTCGCCCGCCAAGAGTCGCGCGCGCGCGGCCGGACTTCCTGCTTCCACCGAAGCGATCATGACCGCACTCTCCTGCGTGAGCGACGCAGCGTGCCGCAAACGGCGCGACAACGAGAAATGCTGGGCGGCAATGCCGATATAGGCGCGCCGCACCCGTCCGTGCCGGACCAGCTCTCCGAGCACGAATTTGGCCGTGTTCGAGGCGACCGCAAAGCAGATGCCCTGCGCCCCCATGATGACCGCGGTGTTTATCCCCACGACCTCGCCATGGGATGAAACCAGTGGCCCGCCGGAATTGCCCGGGTTGAGCGCCGCATCGGTCTGGATCACGTCGTCGATCAGCCGGCCGGAACGCGAGCGCAGGGAACGCCCGAGCGCCGATACCACGCCTGTTGTCACTGTCGATTCAAAGCCGAGCGGGTTGCCAATGGCGATCACCAGTTGGCCTCGCTTGAGCAGCTTGGAGTTGCCCAACGCGGCGGAAGGCAAGGTAAGGGGCGCATCGACCCGCGCGAGCGCAAGATCAGTATCGGGATCATCGCCCACGACGCGCGCATCGAGTCGCCGACCTTCGAGCGTCGTGACCTGCACGCGCGAGCCGCCGGCAACCACATGGCTGTTCGTGAGCACCAGCCCATCGGGCGCCACCACGACACCCGATCCCGTCCCGTCACGCTTTGCGTCACCCTTCACATTGAGGCGCACCACCGCCGCTTCAACGCGTTCGACCACGTCGATGACCGCGCGAGAGTACGCGTCGAGGAGCGCCTCGTCGTTCGCCGGAACGGGCGGCAGATTTGCGGGATCGGTCCTGTCAAGCATCAGGAGAGGCCTTCTTAACACCACACAGCTGGTCTAGGCGTCGGCCGTATATGGGGTGTGTTCGGTCGCAGAGAAACCG
>DATCJI010000141.1:0-2677 GCA_036562835.1 Xanthobacteraceae bacterium
GCATTCTCCCGGAACTCGTTAGTCCACTGTCGGTCGAACGAAACTGCACCTTCTCTAATGCATCCAAGATTAGCGCGCTTGCACCCTCTGCCGACAATTCTGCCGAGCTACCTTGATCTAGGCGGCACGTAATAAGACCATCATACCCGCGAACTAGGACGACGAACATCGTGGAATCGAGCCGCGCGCCGGTTTTGGTGGACTTCGCGCTGCAAGGTGGTGGCGCGCATGGCGCCTTCACCTGGGGCGTGTTGGATCGCCTGCTCGAGGAGCCGTGGCTGCGCATCGACGGAATCTCGGGCACCTCGGCGGGGGCGATGAATGCCGCGGTGCTGGTCGACGGCGATGCCGACAACGGCATCGATGGCGCGCGCGCCGCGCTGGAGAATTTTTGGCAGCGGGTATCGCGGGCGGCGTTGTTGAGCCCGCTGCGGCGCACGCCGCTGGACGTATTGCTGGGCCGTTGGACGCTCGACCATTCGCCGGCTTTCGTGGCGATGGACCTGATGGCGCGCTTGTTCTCCCCGTACGATCTCAGCCCGGGCGGCGCAAATCCGCTGCGCAACATCCTGGCCGAGACCGTCGATTTCGATCGGCTGGCACAAGCGTCGATCAAGCTCTTCGTCACTGCAACCAATGTCCGCACCGGGCGCGGGCGGGTCTTCCGAAATAGCGAAATTACGCCGGACGTGCTGCTCGCATCGGCCTGCCTCCCTACGCTGTTCCAGGCCATCGAGATCGATGGCGAAAGCTATTGGGACGGCGGCTATTCCGGTAACCCCACCATCACGCCGTTGGTGCGTGAGTGCCGTTCCAAGGATACGATTCTCGTTCAGATCAATCCGGTCGAGCGACCAGAGTCGCCCCGCTCGGCCCGCGACATTCTCAACCGGCTCAACGAGGTTTCGTTCAATGCCGTGCTGCTGAAAGAGTTGCGCATGATGGCCTTGCTGCGCAAAGTCGCGCACGCTGAAGATTCCGAAAGTGCCAAATGGGCCGATATGCGAATTCACCGCGTGTCCAGCGACATGATGGTAGAGCTCGGCTATTCCTCGAAGCTGAACGCCGAGTGGGAATTCCTGTGCATGTTGCGCGACGAGGGGCGCCGCGCCGGTGACGCATTCCTGAGAGCCCACCACCAGGATCTGGGCCTACGCTCCACCTTCGATCTCGACGAGTTGCTCAGCGGCGTCTGACTAACGGCGCGAATCCAACGGGACGAGGCCTCCATGACGAGCCGAGGCGCATTGACCATGTTGGGCCTCTGCACCGCAGTTCTGGTTTTTTGCGGCCTCTACTTCGCCCGCTCGATTCTCGCGCCGGTCGCGTTCTCGCTCTTCGTCGTCGCCATCGTCTGGCCGCTGCAGCGTGCGCTCGAGACCAGGATTCCGCGGCTGCTTGGGCTCGTTGCGACGCTGGCGGTGACCCTGCTCGTCGTGACGGTGCTCGGCTACCTGATCGTGTGGGCATTCGGAACGGTCGGGCGCTGGTTGATCGACAACGCGCTGCGATTTCAAGTGCTGTACATGCAATGGACCGAGTGGCTCGAGGAGCACGGCATCCTCGTCACCAGTCTATTGGTTGAAAATTTCAATGCGAGCTGGCTCATTCGCGCGGTCCAGGAGATCGGCGGCAGGCTGCATGGCCTGGTGACGTTCGTCGTCATCACCTTCGTCTTCACGGCCCTCGGCCTGCTCGAGGTGGATATCGCCAGGAAACACATCGAAAGCCTCGGCAACAAGGCGGTCGCGCGAACCATTCTGCAGGCGAGCACACAAATCGCGGACAAGTTTCAAAGATACATGCTGGTCCGCAGCGCAATGAGCGTGCTGACCGGCCTGGTGGTTTGGGCTTTTGCTCTTCTTGCCGGTCTCGAATTGGCGACGGCGTGGGGCGTGATTGCGTTCGTCATGAACTATATCCCGTTCATCGGCCCGCTCATCGCGACCGTCTTCCCGACCCTTTTCGCCCTGGCGCAGGTCGGCTCCTGGCAATTGGCCGTCGTCGTGTTCCTATGCCTCAACCTCATCCAATTCGTGATCGGAAGCTATATGGAGCCGCGCATCGCCGGCGCTGCCCTCTCGGTCTCGCCGTTCCTGGTCCTGTTCGCGGTGTTCTTCTGGGCCTTCCTATGGGGCCTCCCAGGAGCATTCATTGGCGTGCCCATGGTGATTGCCGCTCTCACCCTCTGCGAACAGCGAGAGTCCACGCGATGGATTGCGACGCTTCTGTCGGGACGCGAACGTCGCTAGTGTCCCGATTCCGAAGTTCGCAAGCGCTTGCAGCACTCTCTGATGCGAACTTCGGAATCAAGGGACACTAGCCAACTTATGACTCTAGTGTGGTTTTTGGATTTGAAGTTCCTATGCGAGTTCGCTGCGCACCCGTAGGAACTTCAAATCCACCACACTAGTGGGAGCTTGGTTCTCCCTCTACGGTGATCCGTTGCGGCGGGAGCAATCTGAGGCGCCGGTCGGGTCCTACGGCCAACGTGTGGATGTACAAATACGTGGCCGCGTCGTCGGTCGCTTCCATGACCGGGGACGGCGCGGAGAGAATGGGAATGCCGCCGCATTCCCCGATCCAGTCGATGTGCCGGTGACCGTGCATCAGCACCGCCCGGCCGGCGAGCGGCTTGAGCCGCCGAACAAACCAATTGCCGTTGATCAAAGCGGTT
>DATCJI010000175.1:0-2598 GCA_036562835.1 Xanthobacteraceae bacterium
CTTGGGAACAAACCCGCGCGCGAGCCGTTAAGAACACCTGTGAGCGCTGAAAATTCCACAGCCGCTGTTGAGAATTCACCCAGCAGCGCTCAGACCGAAGCTGCTGCACCGCAAGAGGCCGAACGGGGCGAGCAACCGGCCCCGCCGAAACGGCACGGGAGAGCGCTTCCCGCCTGAGCTTTCGCTATTGACCGCAAGTTTCAGGCGGGTATTTACCAGTCTGGAATTTCAATAAGAATAAAATCGCCCATGAGGGATATCGGCTTGGACGAAGCGACTCGCGTCGCCGGCAGCGCTGGCGCGGAAACCGCTTTGAATCCGGTCCCCATCGATGACGTCGACCTTGCACGGGCGCAGGAATACGCGCTCCTCTCTCTCCTGCTGGCGCGTGCCCCCGACGCCGCACTCGTGCAACGACTCGCGCAGCTGCGCGGCGATGCAACCCCGCTCGGATTGGCGCATGCGTCGCTCTCCGAGGCGGCAAGTCGGACGGATGTTGCACGCATCGAACGCGAGTATTTCGACCTGTTCATTGGACTGGGACGCGGCGAGCTCCTGCCGTATGGCTCGTACTACCTGACCGGCTTTCTCCACGAGCGGCCACTCGCGCGGCTGCGCGCAAATCTTGCGAGCCTTGGCATCGAACGCTCCCAGGGCATTCCGGAGCCGGAGGACCACGCTGCGATCCTCCTCGAAATCATGTCCGGATTGGTCAGCGGGCGTTTCGCCGTGCCTGCCGGATCCGACAGGGATTTCTTCGCGCAGCATGTCGCGCCATGGATCGGACAGTTCTTTGGCGATCTGCAAGGCGCGGAAGGCGCGGATTTCTACCGGCGCGTGGGAGCGCTCGGCAGGCTTTTCGTCGACATCGAAAAAGAGGCATTTGCGCTGCCCGCATGAGTATGCGCGCATGCGAGCCCCGCAGGAGGTGAGGAAATGAAAAAACAACAGCAGGCAGGCGTCCGGCGTCGTGAGTTTCTTCGTACTTTCGGCGCAGGCGCGACAGCCGCAGTGGCAACCGCTGGTCCCCTCTCCGGCACGGCGCGCGCGGACAGCGAGACGAACGATGAAAAACGCAAGTCCCGCTACAAGGAAACCGAACACGTGAAGACGTTCTACCGCGTCAATCGATACCCGAGCTGAGGAGGCGCCCGTGCTGATCAAGAGAACGGAACGTCATGGCCGCCGCGGCGCACTCGGTGGCGCTGTGCATGCGCAAGCTACCGCCCCGCTCGATCGTCGCACTTTCCTGCGCCGCTCGGGTCTCGTTGGCGGCGGCGTTGCCGCATTGGGCCTGCTGCCCCCGGGGAGCGTGCGCAAGGCGCAGGCCGGGCCGCCGCCGCATGCAGGCGCGGAAGTCACCATTCGCAAGAACATCTGCACGCATTGCTCGGTCGGCTGCACCGTGGTCGCGGAAGTGGTGAACGGAGTGTGGACCGGCCAGGAGCCGGGTTGGGAATCTCCCATCAACCGCGGCTCGCATTGCGTGAAGGGCGCATCAGTGCGCGAGCTCGTGCACGGCGACCGGCGTCTGAAATATCCGATGAAGCTCGTCAACGGACAGTGGACGCGGATGAGCTGGGACAAGGCAATTGACGAGATCGGCGACAAGCTGATGAAGGTACGCGAGGCGTCGGGGCCTGAAGCGGTCTACTGGCTCGGTTCCGCCAAACAGTCGAACGAAGGATCCTATCTGTTCCGCAAGCTGGCGGCCTTCTGGGGCACCAACAACGTCGATCACCAGGCACGCATCTGCCATTCGACCACCGTCGCCGGCGTAGCCAACACCTGGGGCTACGGCGCGATGACCAACAGCTACAACGACATCCGCAATTCCAAGACCCTCATCATCATGGGCGGCAATCCGGCGGAAGCGCATCCGGTCTCATTGCAGCACCTGCTCGAGGGCAAGGAGCTCAATCGCGCGAACTTCATCGTCATCGAGCCGCGCATGACGCGCACTGCCGCGCACGCGACCGAATATGTTCGCATGCGGCCCGGCACCAACATTGCCGTGATCTGGGGAATGCTCTGGCACGTTTTCAAGAACGGATGGGAAGACAAGGAATTCATTGCGCAACGCGTCTACGGGATGGACGAGGTGCGCAAGGAAGTCGAGAAGTGGACGCCCGAGGAGACCGAGCGCGTCACCGGCGTTCCGGAAGCGCAGCTCAAGCGCGTCGCAGAGATGTTCGCAAAGCAGCGACCGTCCTGCCTGATCTGGGCAATGGGCCAGACGCAGTTCTCGATGGGCACCGCCAATGTGCGGGCGAGCTGCATCGCGCTGCTTGCCACAGGCAATGTCGGGGGGTTTGGCAACGGCGCGAACATCTTCCGCGGCCACTGCAACGTGCAGGGCGCGACCGATCTCGGCCTCGATGTGGTGACGCTGCCGCTTTACTACGGGCTCACCGAGGGCGCGTGGAAGCATTGGTGCCGCGACTGGGAGGTCGACTACGACTGGATGCGCTCGCGCTTCGACTCCAAGGACATCATGGAGGCATCCGGCATTCCTTCCACGCGCTGGTTCGATGCCACGCTGCTGCCGAAAGATCAGGTCAAGCAAAAAGACAACCTGAAGGCGATGGTCGTGTTCGG
>DATCJI010000198.1:0-5620 GCA_036562835.1 Xanthobacteraceae bacterium
ACCCATCAAAACCGATTCGCTCACCGGAGTCAGGTGGGTGGGGATATCCAGCGCCTTCGCTTGCTGTTGAAAGCTCGACTGAGCGCGCTCGACCACGCGCTGCCTTTCCGCTGACTTGATGTGTTGGAGAAAGAAGTACCCTCGCCGGCTAATGAATAGCTCGGGCAGCAGACCGTGCCGTTTCGCCGTGACGGCCATGCCGAAGGGTTCGCAGCCACCCGGGCCGGCGTTGGAGAAGATGGTGGTTGCTTCGCGCCAAAGCCCGATCTCCAGGGCAGGCTGCGGCTGGAATTGCCGATCGGCCCAGGCAAGCGCCATCATCAGGCAGGCCGCCCCGCAGGTGAATTCGGTGGTCTGGTGAAAATAGGGCGGCGCATGCGCCAGTGCCGGGCTGTGTAAAACCAGCCGTTTCTCGAAGCGCAGCGCATCGGCTCCGTCCTCATAATATCGACGGTGGTGCCCGAATTCATGATAGCCGCTTTTCCGGTACAGCTTGATGGCGGCCTGGTTGCGTTCGTGCACTTCGAGCCGCATGACGCGCATTCCGCGCGCGAGCGCTGCCTGTTCGGCTGCTTGCAGCAGCCTGACGGCAACACCGCGCCCTATGGTATGGGGCGCTACTGCAATTGAATAAAGTCGCGCCACATTGGAGCGGGGCCGGAACAGCACCATGACGACACCGGCCAGATGCGCGCTGTCTTCTGCCACAATCACTTCGGCAGTCGGCGATTTTATCAGCCGCGCAATGCTCCGGCGCGACAGCCGGTCGGTGACAAAGGCCCCGTGCTCCAGTGTCACCAGTGCATCGATGTCCGCGGCCGTCCCTTTCCGCAGGCGCAAGGCGTGGGTCGGCGTATGAGCCACCTTGGCGTGCACGGTCATTGCGCGGCTGTTGCCCCGCGATCGATGCTCATGGAGAGGAGGCGGGCAACATGCAACGCGTTGCGCCCCGTGCCGTCCTTGATCTGCGCTCGACACGAAACCCCATCGGCAAGCACCAGCGTCTCCGCGCTCGCCTTCCTGATTCCCGGAAGGAGCGAGAGCTCACCCATAGCCGATGACACGTCGATTGTATCGGCCCCGTAGCCGAAGCTTCCCGCCATGCCGCAGCAACTCGTCTCCACGACTTCGATGTCCAGCTCCGGGACGAGCTTGAGCACAGTCTCCAGTGCACCCATGGCTCCGAACGCCTTCTGGTGACAATGCCCATGCACCAGCGCGCGCGATGCAACGGGCTTGAGCGGTAGCGCGAGCGCACGCCCCTGCGCGGCCTCTGCCAGAAATTCCTCAAACACCACCACGCTGCGGGCCAGCAGCAGCGCGTCATTATTTTTCACAAGCCCCGGGATTTCATCACGGAATCCGAAGACACAGCTCGGCTCGAGACCGACGACCGGAATGCCACGCAACGCAAACTGGGTAAGGGCTGCGACGGTTCGTTCCGCCTCACGCCGCGCCTCCTCGACAAGGCCCACGCTCAGAAAGGTGCGCCCGCAGCAGAGCGGGTGCGCGTTGCTCTTGTCCGGCTTCGGCAAATGGACCGCGAAGCCTGCTGACCCCAGGACGTGGATGGCTGCGTCAATGTTCTCGGGCTCGAAATATCGGTTGAAGGTATCGACAAAAAGCGCGACCGATTTTCCATTGCCGGTGTCCCCAAGGCTTGCGGCCTCGCGCCAAGGCTTGCGCCAGGACGGCAGGTCCCTGCGCGCACTCAAGCCCAGGAATTGCTCCGACCACTTGCGCAGGCGCGGGCTCCTGTTGCGCAGATTGGCAAGATACGGCCAGCGCGCGGCGAAAGGCGCGTAGCGCGGCAGATAACCGATCATCCGGTCATGCAGCGAGGAACCGTACTTCGCCGCGCGCGCGGCCTGCACCTCAATCTTCATGCGCGCGATGTCCACCCCCGTCGGACATTCGCGCCGGCATGCTTTGCAGGAGACGCAAAGCTTCAGCGTCTCGTGCATTTCCTCCGAGGTCAGTGCATCGGCGCCGAGCTGGCCAGTCACAGCAAGCCGCAGGGTATTGGCGCGTCCGCGCGTCACATCACGCTCGTCCCGCGTGACCCGATAGCTCGGGCACATCACACCGCCCTGCAGGGTTCGGCAGGCGCCGTTGTTGTTGCACATCTCGACAGCGCCCTGGAAACCGCCGCCGGTGCCCGGGAATGCGGACCAATCGAGATGCGTGCGGACGGGCTCGCCGCGGTAGGCCGGCGGGTAACGAAAGTTGCGGCGATCGTCGAACCTCGGCGCGCGCACGATCTTGCCCGGATTGTACAAACCCTTTGGGTCGAAGCGCGACTTCACGCGCTCGAACGCGGCTACGAGCCGTTCGCCAAACATGCTTTCATGAAATTCCGAGCGGACGATGCCGTCGCCGTGCTCGCCCGAATGCGATCCCTTGTAGGCGCGCACCAGCGTGAACGCCTCCTCCGCAATGGCGCGCATCGCCTTGACGTCCTTGTCGAGCCGGAGATTGAGAACCGGACGCACATGCAGACAGCCGACCGAGGCATGCGCATACCAGGTGCCGCGCGTCCCGTACTTTTCGAAGATATCAGTCAGCTTCGATGTATAGTCAGCGAGATGCTCGAGCGGCACCGCGCAATCCTCCACGAACGAGACAGGCTTTCCCTCCTCCTTCATGGACATCATGATGTTGAGGCCGGCGGTGCGCATCTCGTTGATGGCGCCCTGCAGCTTGGCGTCGAGCACTTCGATGACGCCGCCCCATTTGCCGCCTTGCCGATCCCAGCCGAAGCCCAGGTCGCCCATGAGCTCATTAAGCCTGAGAAGGCGGCGGAAATTCTCGCCACTGTCCGGCTCCGCAAACTCGACCAGCAGAATCGCCTCCGGCTGCCCGTGTACGAACGAATTAATGGTCGGTTGAAACACCGCGATTTCGCGCGCCAGCGAAAGCATGGTGCGGTCGATCAACTCGACTGCGATCGGCGCAAGTTTGACGATGTGCTGCGCCGTATCCATGGCAGCAAAGAAGCTGCCGAAATGGCAGGCACCGACTGCGCGTCGGCCAAGAACGGGCGACAGCTTAAGCTCGACGCAGGTGGAAAAGGCGAGAGTCCCCTCAGAGCCCACAAGAATATGGGCGAGGTTGAGATCGTTGCGCCCGGGCAGGAGCGCGTCGAGATTGTAGCCGCCGACCCGCCGCTGCACCTTCGGGAAATTAGTTTCGATCTCGGGCGCCTCTTCCGCGGCAATGGCCAGAAGGTCACGGGCGAGCGGAGCCAAGCCTGAGCCGGGCGGCAGACCCGATAGATCGGCTGCCACGCGTCCGAAATGCTCGACATGCCCGTCCGCGAGAAGCGCATCGATCGAGAGCACGTTCTCGCGCGTATTGCCGTAGCGCAGCGAACGCGCGCCACAAGAGTTATTGGCGACCATGCCGCCAATGGTGGCACGTGAGGCAGTGGAGATATCGACCGGAAACCAGAGGCCGTGCGGTTTGAGCCGACGATTGAGCTGGTCGAGCACGATGCCGGGCTCGACAACACACCGCTTTTCAGAAACGTCGAGATCGAGCACCCGGTCGAGATGCTTCGAGCAATCGATCACCAGCGACGCGTTTACTGTCTGGCCCGCCTGGGACGTGCCGCCGCCGCGCGGCAGAATGCTCACGCCCTCGTCCCGCGCAATCGCGACCGCGTATTCCACTTCTTTGGTCGAGCGCGGGATCACCACCCCGAGCGGCATGATCTGGTAGTGCGAGGCGTCCGTAGCGTAACGGCCGCGGCTGAAAGGATCGAACTGCACCTCGCCCAAAAGCTGCGCCTTGAGCCGGCGTTCGAGGCCGGGCAGAATCGTTTCAGACATACACGGAGGACGGCAGACAGAGGAGACACGACAGGCGCAGCGCCTCACCAGGCTCGGTGCACTCGCATCTACCCGATGCTCCTTCGTCTATCGCGCCTGTCATCTGTCGTCCGTCATCTGTCCTCTGAGGCCGTGGCCTTGTCCCGCCCGTTGGCGTTTCTCTATTGTAGCGCGGATGAGCCGTAGCAATACCGGGACTTTTGCCGCATATCGCTTCGCTCCAATTTTCCGCAAGGGCTTGCCATGAAGAACTCCTCTCGTCCCGTAGGCCGCCATTTTCTGCACATTCCAGGGCCCACTCCCCTGCCCGACCGCGTGCTCCGCGCCATGGACACGCCCATCATCGATCATCGCGGGCCGGAATTCTCGCAACTTGCGAAACGCTGCCTCGACGGCATCAAGACCATATTCAAGACCAGCAAGCCTGTGATCATTTACACTGCTACAGGTACCGGCGCCTGGGAGGCGGCGCTCGTCAACAGCCTGTCGCCAGGCGACCGCGTGCTCATGGTCGAAACCGGCCAGTTCGCCACGCTCTGGAAGAACATGGCTGAGAAGCTGGGGCTAAAGCCGGAATTCATTCACACCGACTGGCGCATCGGCGCCGAGCCCAATGTGATCGAGGACCACCTGCGCAAGGACAAAAATAAAGAGATCAAGGCTGTCTGCGTCCTGCACAATGAGACGTCCACCGGCTGCCTCTCGCCCATTGCGGAGATCCGCAAGGCCATCGATGCGGCCGGTCATCCCGGCTTGTTCATGGTGGACACAATTTCCTCGCTCGCTTCGACCGACTACCGGCACGATGAATGGGGAGTGGATGTCACCATTGGCGGCGCACAGAAGGGACTGATGCTACCGCCCGGCATGTCCTTCAACGCGCTGAGCGACCGCGCACTCGCGGCGGCAAAGACTTCCCGGCTGCCGAAGTCGTTCTGGGCCTGGGACGATATGCTCAACATGAACCGCAATGGGTTTTTTCCATATACGCCGGCTACCCAGATGCTGCACGGGATGGTGGAAGGCATTGCCATGTTGCACGAGGAAGGACTCGAAAACGTGTTCGCGCGGCACGAACGCCTCGCGGAAGCGACGCGCACTGCCGTGCGCGCCTGGGGGCTCGAGATCATGTGCCGCGATCCCAAATTCTACTCACCGACGGTGACCGCCGTGATGGTCCCGGAGGGCCATGACGCCGACGCATTCCGCAATCTCGCCCTCGATACGTTCAACATTTCCTATGGCGCAAGCTTCGGGCGATATGCCGGGAAGTATTTCCGCATTGGCCACCTCGGTGATGTGAACGAGGGCATGCAGATGGGCGCACTCGCCATCACCGAGATGGCGCTCGCAGTCGCCGGCATTCCGCACCGCAAAGGTGGCGTGCAGGCCGCGGTCGATTACCTGATCTCCGCGCACGCGAGCCCGGCCCGCGCCGCGGCGGAGTAACGGCAGCCCGTATAGGGTGGGCAAGACTGCTAGGCCGCGAGTTTCACGTATTCGAAGTCGCCGGGCTTGTTGTCGATGCCGACGCGCGGCGCCGCACTCCAGGATGCGAACTTCGCAGGCTCGTATTGCGGCCGCATGAGCGAGGCAATGAAATCACCGTCAGCCGGCGAAGGCAGCCAGTTGTCCTTTGCCCCTTCCCAATTTCCTGAATCCATCAGCTCGCCCGTTGGCGAAGCACACACCGAGGCAAATTCTCCGATCCTGCGGTGGAACGCGACGTGCGGCAGCTGCAGCCGGAACGGAATCCCGGTGCGCTCGATCACCTTGTTCCAGCGGTCGAT
>DATCJI010000009.1:0-3343 GCA_036562835.1 Xanthobacteraceae bacterium
CCCGCATGAGCGAAGCGATATGCGGGAGACGTCCCCGGACACCGCTGACCGTTCCGCCCGCCTGCGCTCCGCCGGTTCAGTGCGTCCAGGGCTCCCGCCGCGTCGGAGAAAAATTGTCCGCGTACGAGATAGACGGCCGCGGCGCCGGTTTTGATTCAGCAATCTCGTAGGGAATGCCATTGCGCTCACAGTAGGCTACGGCCTGTTCGAGCGTGTCGAACTGCAATCGGATTTGCTGCAGCATGTCGCCGGATGCCGTCCAGCCCATGAGCGGCTCGACCTCGCGAGGCGCCTGCGGCTCGAAGTCGAGCACCCAATCCTTCGTGCCCGCCTGACCCGATTGCATTGCCGTCCTGGCGGGCTTGTAAATCCGTGCAGTCATGGACGTGCGTCGCGCCTCGTGAAATGGTCGGGGCAGCAGGATTCGAACCTGCGACCTGGAGTACCCAAAACTCCCGCGCTACCAGGCTGCGCTATACCCCGAATTTCCGGCTTCGATACACGGTCCGGTTTTCGCCAGCAAGGCGCCGCAGGGCGCGAGCGCCGGCTAACGCCTGCTGAAAATGGCGTGCGAAACGCTATCGCCTGCCGCTATTCCCAGCTTGCGGCTCGTGCCGGCAATCACTTCGAGCACGGCTCGGACAGGCCGGTCCGACGAGACGCGCGCTTCGGAAAGCGGAACCGTGTGCTCGGCGATTTTCGCAATGCGTCCATCGCCGCGAATGAATATCATGTCGAGGGGGATGTAGGTGTTCTTCATCCAGAATTCACGCACGCCCTCGTCGCCGAAATCGAACAGCATGCCCTGCCCTTCCGGCAGCTCGCGCCGAAACATGAGTCCTCTCGCCTGCTCCTCGTCTGTCAGGGCCAGCTCAATCGCAAAGGTATGGACGCCGTTCTTGCTTGCAATCTCGAGCGGCTGCAGCTCGCGGGCATGCGCAATCATGCACCCGGCGAGGAAAACCAGGGCGAGAACGGACTCCAGCGGATGAAATCGACGCACGCGGTCGAGCATGCGGATGCATAGCATTCGGGCGCGAGGCGGCAAAAGCGAGCCGCTCGCGCCAAGCTAGGCGCCGCGCATGCCGGCGCACTGGTGTCTGCGTTAGTGGGAAGCGGGACCGGAGGGAGCCCCTTCGGCACGCACCTCGGCGGCCATGAGCCCCTTGGGCCCGGGGCCAAACCGGACGAGCACGAACTGACCCGGGCGCAACTCGGCGATGCCGAAGCGCCGCAGCGTCTCCATGTGCACGAAAATGTCCGGCGTGCCTTCGCCGCGGGTGAGGAAGCCAAACCCGCGCAGCCGATTGAACCATTTCACCTGCGCACGCTCGAGGCCACTGGTGGGAGTGACCGTCACGTGCGTACGCGGCGGCGGCATCTGCGCCGGGTGTATCGCCGTGGATTCATCCATGGAAATGATGCGGAACGCCTGCAGGCCGCGCGGACGCTGCAGTACTTCCGCAACAACCCGTGCCCCCTCATACGCGACCTGGTAACCGTCGCGGCGCAGGCAGCTCACGTGCAGCAAGACGTCCGGCATCCCGTTATCGGGAATAATGAAGCCGAACCCCTTGGAGACATCGAACCACTTGATCGTGCCGGAGAGCTCGATGATGCTCGCGCTCTCCTCACCCAGTTCAGCGCCGGCACCGCGGTTAATCCCCAAACCGCTGGCCGGCCCTTTGGGTCCCATTTCATCCGAAGTCATGACGCCCCAACGCCGCCGCTTTTGCCCCCGCGCATCAAGCGTGCGCGTCGAATCACCCTGCCATCAAGATATCATCCGCGCGTGCACAAAAAAGATTAAAATGCATTCGGAGCCGGCAAACACGTGAATGCCTGTGTACATCTTCCGCGCGCCCGCCGAATCAATGACGGATCAACGGCGCGAGCACCGTTCCGATATCGTCGCGCACGACAAGATCGGCAATGTCGTCCAAATCGGTCGCTTCGCGATTGATAATCACCAGGCGGGCGCCGTTTCTTTTGGCAAGCAACGGAAATCCGGCGGCGGGCCAGACGACGAGTGACGACCCGATTGCCAGAAAAAGATCACAGTCAAGAGTTAAGGTCTCGGCGCGTTGCAGCGCGCGTTCGGGCATTGCCTGCCCGAATGAGATTGTTGCTGCTTTTATGTGGCCGCCGCAGTCCGCGCAATCCGGCGCACGCTCGTTCGCGGCGCGAAATTGCTGGCGCACCCATTCCAGCTCGTATCGCTTTGCGCATTCGAGACAGGACGCGTACGTGCTATTGCCGTGCAGCTCGATGACGTGTTCTTCTGCAATGCCCGAGAGTTGATGCAGGTTGTCGATATTCTGCGTGATTACTCCGGCCGCCTTGCCGGCACGATAGAGGCTTGCCACTGCAAGATGACCGCGTCCGGGTCGCGCGCTCGAGAATTGTGCGTCCATGGCAAAGCGGCGCCGCCAGGATTCGTCGCGCATCTCCTGGCTCGCGACGAATTCGTCGAATGGAATTGGCTTATTCTTGGTCCAGATCCCGCCCGGAGAACGGAAGTCGGGAATGCCACACTCGGTAGAAATTCCGGCGCCCGTGAACGGGGCGACCTTGCGCGCGTTCCCAATGAGCTTCTGCAGGTCGGCGACGGCATTCTCCAGATCGCTTGCGATCATGTATGTTTCTCCCGGCGCATTTTCCGTCCAGCCGATGCAAAGAGGTCACACCATGCGATATCTGCACACCATGCTCCGCGTTCGCAACCTCGATCAGGCGCTCGACTTCTATTGCAACAAGCTGGGGCTGAAGGAGGAGCGTCGGCGTGTCGACGAGAAGGGGCGCTACACTCTCGTCTTTCTCGCCGCGCCGGAGGATGAGGGCCTGGTCGAGACAAGCAAGAAGAAAAGCGGTCGCGACGCTCCGCTCGTCGAGCTGACCTACAACTGGGACAGCGAGGATTACGGCGAGGCACGGCATTTCGGCCATCTCGCCTACGAAGTCGACGATATCTATGCCACGTGCGAGAAGCTGATGCGGGCAGGGGTCACCATCAACCGTCCTCCCCGTGACGGCATGATGGCGTTCGTGCGCTCCCCGGACAAGCACTCGATCGAGCTATTGCAGAAAGGCAATGCGCTGCCGCCGCGCGAGCCGTGGGTCTCGATGCCGAACACGGGCAAATGGTGACCGCCTCCTGAGTTCGGCTCATCGCCGTACGAGTGGAAATCCAAACGGAACGGGTACCCGCTTTCGCGGCATGGAAGCCATGGCTATATCACGCTTGTTATCACGCTTCCTTGCACGCGCCCTTCGTCTAGCGGTCTAGGACGCCGCCCTTTCACGGCGGAAACACGGGTTCGATTCCCGTAGGGCGCGCCAGTGA
>DATCJI010000224.1:0-1719 GCA_036562835.1 Xanthobacteraceae bacterium
CGAGGCACGAATTCATGGCCGACACGTCCTCAACGAAGCACTTGTGACCGTTGAGGATCACGCTGTCTCCCTCGATGCGGGCCCGGCTGTGCATGTCGGTCGCGCCGGATCCGGCGTGCGGCTCGCTAATGCCGATCGCCATGAAGTGCTCGCCCCTCGCCGCCTTGGGCAGGATTCTCTTGCGCAGCGCTTCCGATCCGAAGTGCAGGAGGACCTGGATCGGCCCGATTAGGCCATCGAACACGATCTCTGCAGTATTTGCGCAGCCTTTCGCCAGCTCCTCGATGGTGATGATCGACTCGATCGGACCGAGCCCGGAGCCGCCATACTCCTTGGGCAGCGTCAGGCCGAGGAGGCCCAGTTTCGCCGCGGCTTGCACCGTCGACTCGGGGAAGCGCTCCTCCTCGTCCCACTTTGCCGCCAGCGGCTTCAACTCGTTCTGCGCGAAGCGCCGTACCCGATCGCGAAGCTCGCGTTGTGCCGCTGTGAACTGAAAATCCATCGTCAATTCCCACCTGAGTGTTTTCGTTTCTTGCGTGTCTTGGGTTTCGGTGTCCGCTCAGCGGGCGCGCCGCGTCGCGGAGATGCGCCACGCATGGGCGCCTCAAAGGCCATTACGGCCGCATTGAAGCGGTGCTGGAAATCCTCGTTGGCGTAGGTCTTGTGGGCGGACCATGCCATCTCATGGCTTCTCAGCGCCGCAATGGTGTCGCGCCGCCGAGCGAGTGAGACGCCCAGCATCAACGCGTTGATCAGGCTGAGTGTCGCCGTCCGCGATTCGAAGAACGCTGGGAAATCCACGGGAACCGGCAGCGTCAGGTCGGCGTGCTCGGCCAGCGGAGAGAGGGTGGAATCCGTTATGGCGATGGTTTGCGCCCCGGCCTCCCTGGCTGCCGCAAAGATGTCGACCGTCCCTTGCGTGTAGCGGCGGAAGCTCAGCGCAATGCAGGCATCTTCGGGAAGAACGTCCAGGAACTGCTCAGGCAGGTCACCGATGCCCGGTGTGAGAACCTTTGACTGCTTGCCTATCCAATCTAGGTAGAATTCGAAGTGACGGACCAGGCCGTATGTGCTGCGTAGGCCGACCAAGTGTACCTTGCGTGCGCTCGCGATGATCTCGACCGCGCGCGTGAAGCTCTCCTCGCACACTGTAGTCAAGGCGCGTTCGAGATTGGCGATGTCGGCGCGCAGCGTCATGCCGAGCAAGGATTGTGCATCCTGCATCTGCGATTTGCGCTCGAGTGCCTGGACAGTGTCCACTTCCTCGCGCAGCGCCTTCTGGGCCAGCTCCTGCAACTCCGCGTATCCGGAAAGGCCAAGCTGCTCGGAGGCAAAGCGCACAATCGTGGCGGGGCTGGCGCCCGCCGCCGCGCCCACGCGCGTTACCGAGGCAAACGCCAGTTCGCGGTGATGCTCGACGATGTATTTGGCAATTGTCTGATTGGTCGGCGTCATCGATTGGAACGTCCGCTCGATGAGGGCGAGCACGGACGCGATACTCTTGGAATTCACTCCGAGCCGAGTTGGATCAGACATTTCATACCTGTGCTGTATGAAATGATCTTTTCATGATGCCTTAAAAGTGTCAACCATTAGCGGTATTCAATCAGCGGCCCCCGTCGGCGCGGCCGTTCCAACAGCATGCGGAGGCAGAATGGACACCCCGGCTCGCAACTACGCCCTCGAGGACATCGACCGCGAAACTGTGTTCCACCCGAA
>DATCJI010000226.1:0-3443 GCA_036562835.1 Xanthobacteraceae bacterium
CTTGGCTGGAGCATTTTCGTTTCGACCTCGCCGAACCCATCTTGTTTGAGTTTGGCGGCAAATTCGGTTGTGTTCATCTTTGCGTCTCGCTTTCCGTAAGAATGTTTTGGACAATCGCCACTTGGATCTTCTTATCCATGCCCGCAGGACGATCCTGATACCTCACAATCAGGCTGTTAGCAGCCGTTCAAGTCTCGTTCCAAGCGGGCAAGAACAGCGCTGTCACTCCGCGGCAATGCGTACTTCGGGGGCGGCCGAGCGCACCTCGGCGTCCACCTGCTGCTCGAACTTCGTGAAGTTCTGCTGAAACATGCCGACGAGCTTGCGCGCGGTCTCGTCAAATTTGGATTTGTCGCGCCAGGTCTTGAATGGATAGAGCAGATGCGGCTCGATGCCGGGCACCGAAGTGGGCACTGAAAATCCGAAATACGGATCGGTGCGGAAATTGACGTTCTTCAGTGAGCCGTCGAGCGCGCCGGTGACCAGGGCCCGCGTCGCCTTGATGGGCATGCGGCGTCCGACGCCGTAAATGCCTCCTGTCCAGCCGCTGTTCACCAACCAGCAGTCAACCTTGTGCCGCGAGATGTGCTCGCGCAGCAGATTGCCGTATTCGCCGGGCGGCCGCGGCAGGAACGGCGCGCCGAAACAGGTCGAGAAGATGGGCTCGACTCCGACAAGTCCCTTCTCGGTGCCGGCGACCTTCGCGGTATATCCGGAAAGAAAATGATACATGGCCTGCGCCGGCGTGAGCTTCGCAATGGGCGGCATCACGCCGAACGCGTCGGCTGTGAGAAAAATGATGTTCTTGGGATGGCCCGCACGTCCCGTGCGCGAGGCGCGCGGCATGAATTCGAGCGGATAAGCGGAGCGGGTGTTCTCGGTCCTGCTGGCGTCGTCAAAATCGGGAATGCGCGTTTCGGGGTCGAAGCCGACGTTCTCAAACACCGTCCCGAACCGGTTCGTGGCCGCATAGATCTCGGGCTCCGCCTGCTGCGAGAGCTTGATGCATTTGGCGTAGCAGCCGCCCTCGAAGTTGAAGATCCCTTTGGGACCCCAGCCATGCTCGTCGTCGCCGATGAGCGTCCGGTTGGCGTCCGCCGAAAGCGTGGTCTTGCCGGTGCCGGAAAGCCCGAAAAAAAGCGCCGCGTCGCCTTGCTCGCCTACATTGGCGGAGCAGTGCATTGGCATGACGCCTTGGTTGGGCAGGTAGAAGTTGAGCGTGGTGAAGACTGATTTCTTCATCTCGCCCGCATAGGACGAGTTGCCGATGAGAATGATCTTTTTGGTAAAGTCGATCGCAATCACGGTTTCGCTGCGCACCCCGTGACGCTCGGGGTCGGCTTTGAACGAAGGCAGATCCACGATGGTCAAGTCGGGGACGAAGGAAGGGAGCTCGTCCCGCTCCGGCCGGATCAGCAGCTGCCGGATAAATAGAGAGTGCCAGGCCAGCTCGGTGAATACCCGCGTGCGAATGCGGTAATCGGGATCGGCGCCGCCATAGAGATCCTGCACGTACAGCGCCTTGCCGCGGGCATGCGCGATGAAGTCATCGTAAAGGCGCTGGAAATGCGCTGGCGTGATCTTGCGATTGCCGTCCCACCAGACGCTCTTCTCGGTGAGTGAATCGACGACAACATGCTTGTCGCGCGGCGAGCGCCCAGTGTGAGCGCCGGTGTAGGCGCAGAGCGCGCCGCCCTGCACGATCGTTGCCTCGCCGCGCGAGATCGCGTGCTCGTAAAGGAAAGGCGCGGTATGATTCCAATGTACCGCGGAAAGATCCCGAAAGCCGAACTTGTCGGCGCCGTAATCGGGATTCCTCGAGCCGCTTTCCTGCACGACGCAACCTCCACGACATGTCCGGCGGGCCGGACGCACTCCCCGAAATACATAGCAGAAGTCAGATGTCAGAGGACAGATGTCAGAGGTCGGTTAACGAGGCCAGAACACGGTCGCTGCCGATCCGATGTCTGATCTCCGACATCTGACATCTGATCTCTGACAATGCTGCATCGCAGCAGCAGGTTCCTCGCAAAACAGATCACACCTTGGGAGGCTTGTAGGGGCGGGTTTCAAACCCGCCCGTGGAGATGATGTTACTTCGTCCGAAATCGAAGACCTCTAACATCTGTATTGCGCATCAATCGCGACAGGGTGATTCCGACAATATCTCGCCGCCCAACCTTGCCGAAAGAGGGCGGGTTTAAAACCCGCCCCTACACGATGGCCTCGACCCCGCGTCAGGCGGCTCGGGCGCGCCCGGCGAGGTCGATCAGAAGCTGGCGCAGAGCGGTGCGCGTGCGCACCGGGTTCGCAAACGCCAGGCGCAACACGCGTCGGCCAAGCTGAAGCTCAAGACCTTCCGGATCGCAGCCGACGCATTGCCATGCCCCATCTTCGGCACCCAGCAGCCTGGTTGCGTAGAGCCGCACCTCGTCGGCGTGATTGTTATTCATGTGCGCCAGTATTTCAGGCTCGGCATCCACCACTCCCTGCGCGTCCTGGGTGAAAGTCAGAATCTGCGGCGCTTCGAGATCGACGATGCGGCCAAAGCCCGCGACCAGATGCGCCCGCTTGAGCGCGACTTCGAACATCCCGAAATCCCCGAAGCTCGCGAACATTTCTGCTTCGGGATGGCGCGCAAGATAGCGCCGGCGCAGCGCGGGATCTTCGTTCAGCGCCGCCGTTCCCATCAGCATGATGCGCACCCCCTCGAGCGGGTCGCCTTCGCGACGCTCGTCGAGCATCAGCGACACGCGCCAGTCGGCCAGAATGTTCTTCGTGTGCACGGCGAGCTGCGAGATGAACAGGAGCGGCGCGCCGTTCGCGGCCGTCGCCACATTGACCAGAGAGCAGTAGGGATCGCCCCAGCCGCGTATCAGCGTCGCCAGGGCGCCGGAGCGCGCCTCGCGCAGAAGCTTCTTGGCGGCGGCGCGCGGATCAAAGTCAGCCGATGGCTGCATGGAACATCCCGGCTTGCTCGTCACCCGCGGGCTTGACCCGCGGGTCCATCCCTCTTCCAAAGAAGATGGATTGCCGGGTCAAGCCCGGCAATGACAAGAAGGCAAGCGAGCACAGGTTCGCGAGCAGGTCTGGCGGGGGCACCGAATCGGCGGTATGCTGCAAACCCATTGATGAATCACGCATTTGGCCGGAAATCGCCACATTTCGGCCCAGCTGTAGTGGCTTCACAGCGGCGGGGCGCCATATTAGGGAACGGGGCTAATGCCGACCATCGCTCTCGTCGATGACGATCGCAACATTCTCACTTCGGTTTCTATTGCGCTCGAGGCCGAAGGCTACCGCATCATGACCTATACGGACGGCGCCTCGGCGCTCGACGGCTTCAAGACGAGCCCGCCCGACCTCGCCATCCTCGATATCAAGATGCCGCGCATGGACGGCATGGAGACCCTGCGCCGGCTGCGACAGAAGTCGGACATGCC
>DATCJI010000246.1:0-7226 GCA_036562835.1 Xanthobacteraceae bacterium
GCGACGTCAACGCCCGCCATCTCGGCCCATTTTGCCGAGGTGTAGTCCGGGACCGACATGTACACCATCTTCTCGCCGGTTTTCTTGGACTCGCGAATCTCCGTGATGGTGCGCTTCTCGCGCTTGCCCTCGCTGTTGACCGGTTGAGATGCGGCGCCAGACGTTGGGGCAGCACCTTTGGCGCGCGCCTTCCCGATTTCGGCAGTCGACATCTGATCCTCCCTGGCTGCTTTAATCACACGCGCGTAGCCTGGATGAGCGAAGCGATCGGGGGGCCTTACCGCGCATCTCGCTGCGCTCATGCGGAGGCTACTCGCTGAGAGCCGAGTTATTTTGCTTCTTCAGATCGCCCTTTTTCACGCCGGCCTCGGGGAAAACCCACATGGCGCCGACCATGAACACGGCGATGCCCATCAGCAGATTTGAGAATTCATGCCGCACGGGTGATCCGCTCCAGTACGCCAGCAGCGCTGCGATGATGAGGACCACCACCGAGAGGCCGGCTTTCACATCATTAGGCATGACGGCCTGCGGCAATCAGTAAGAGCCGACCGGAACGGTCCCCGCCTCGTCTGGACGCTTTGGCGCGCCGCGAAGCGTGCGCTTCAGGAAGCGAGTCTCGTAGCCGTTGAACAGATGGCCGAGGAGGCCGCGGTTGAGGTCGGAGGTTCCAAACAGCCAATCGGCGATGGGGAAGGTGAGGTTCATGTTTACCTCCATCATCAGGCGCGCGTTGTGATGTGCGGTGTGATGGCGCCGCAACGTGTTGACGAAGGGGCAATTGCGCACGAACCAGTTTTCCTCGACGTGGCAGCAGAAATGCATGAATTCGTAGATGAGATACATGCCGGTGGTCGTGCACATGAACAGCCAGCCCACATTGGGCGAGAAGATACTGCCCAGCACCGCAGCGACCGGAATGGACATGAGGATGAACACGACCAGCGCATAAGGCGGAAAAACGGTCACCCGCCAGTCTTTGTGGTCACGGAAGCGCATCTCCTCATCGGTGAAGAATTGATGATGGTTCAGCGTGTGGCGCTCGTAGATCGAGCGCAGCCCCTTGATGTTGACGGGGCGGTGCATGACGAATTTGTGGACCGCCCATTCGAAGATGTTCGTGAACAGGAATGTGAGGGGAATGGTGAGCCATTCCCATGCGGTCACGCCATGAATGTGTTGGACATAGATGTAGAAGGCCGCCGCACCCATCGCATAGATGATCACGATGTGAAAATAGCCGTCATACCAGCCCAGGATACGGGACCGATATTCCTCCCGAAATGCAATTTGCCGCTGCGTGATCATTGGCGTCTCCAGTCTGTGCTGGGGTTCGGGACCGCCGCAAACCGTCCAGGCGCCCGCCTCACGCCTGATATATCACACATCTATCAGGGCCGGAAGGCCCAGGCGCGACGAGTAAGCCTTTGGTGGGGGAAAGCCGACGGCTTTATGTTGATGCGAGCCAAGGCGTCGCGTGTCGCCCCATCAGGCGAATAAGAGCGCTAGAGATATAGCCGGCAATCCCGATGCTGATCATGCCTACAATGATCTGCTCGTAAGAGCCGCCGGTATACGAATTCCAGATGAAGAAGCCGAGCCCTCCTCCAACTCCGCCTGACATGCCCGCGCCGCCCATGCTGCTGCCGCCTCCGGAGATCATCTCGGCCGCAACGACAACTTCCCAGGTAATTCCCATTCCGACTGCCGCGCCCAGGACGATGGATGGCAAGGTCGCCGGCAGCATGATGCGGAAGAACACGTTCTTGCGCGTCGAGCCCATCGCGTAGGCCGCCTGCATGTAACGGCGATCGATGTCGCGCGCGCCGCCGATGACATTGACAACCACCGTATAGAAGGCTCCCAAAAAGGTAATGAAGCCGATTGACAGCTCCTGCGTCGGCCAAAACAGGATGGAAGCCGGCACCCAGGCAAGCGGAGGAATGGGCCGGAGGATTTCGAATGTCGGAAAGATCATCTGATAAGCCCGGCGACTGAGCGCGAGCAGTAATCCAAATGGAATGCCGACAAGCATGGCAACGCCAAATCCGCCCAGCACACGCAACATGCTGAGATACCAGCTCTGCCAATACCCGAAATCGCCAATCAGGGCTGTCCATGCTGTAAGCACCCGGGTTGGAGCCGGAATGCTTCCGAGGACCGGGATATGCGCGCCGAAGAGCTGAGGGGAACGCGCCGCGATCTCCCAGAGCACGAGCAACACCGTGACCGAAATCACGGCACGAGCGAGCGGACGCTGGTCAGGCGGGCGGGACGGAATAGCTAATGGGGCTTCACCCCCAAGCTCGCGCGCGCGCCAGCGCATCAGGAGATTGCCGATGATCCGTATCGCGGCGCTGGACATATACCCGACGATACCCAGCGTGATCATGCCGATGACGATCGTCGGGTAACTCACCATCGTGTACGAGGTGTAGATCACGTAACCGAGGCCGTATTCGCCGGAAATCATTTCGCCCGCGACGAGCGAAAACCAGGCGACCCCCATGGAAATCTGCAGGCCGGTGAATGAAGGGCAGAGCGCCCGGGATCACCACGTGCCGGAATGTTTGCCATGGGCTCGCGCCGAGACAGGCAGCGGCCCTGAAATACGAATTGTCGATCGACTCGACACCGAGCACAGTGTTCAGCGTCGTGGCGAAGAAGGCGGGCAGGAACGTGATGTAGATCACCGGCCCTTCCGTCGACTTGAACATCAGTATCGAGAGCGGCACCCAGGCCAGCGCCGGGATCGGGCGCAGCAGCTCAAACGGCGGAAACACATATTCGCGGACCGTCTGCGACCAACCGATCATCAGGCCCAGTGGAACGCCGATAATTGTCGCGAGCGCAAAAGCAATCAGCACTCGCCGCAAGCTTGTCAGGATGTGCAGGTAGTAATCGGGCGTGTAGATCGACAGTCCGAATGCCGGATGTCGGCTGAGCCATTCCTGCACGACCGCGGCCGGCCCCGGCAGGTTGCTGAAGCGCGGCAATTTCCAGACATCGACGGTCAAGGCCCAGAGCGCGAGAAACAGGGCAAAACCCAGCAACATCAGATAAGGTTCTGGGCTGCTGAACCATTGCGCAGCGCGCTCTAATGCGAGGGCCGCTCGACCGGGATGAGGCGGCTCAGAAATCTCTGAATGCAATCCCTTTGCTACCGACACGTGGCGGACCGGTAACGGTGCCGTCAATCTCAATTGCCATGATAGGCTGAATCCGGAAGTGCCGACACTTGGCCGATCGGCGGCTTTAAATTGCGCTCAGCAAGCACCCCCTCGGCGAATTCCGTCATGATTGCCTCGGGCCGCATGCTGCTCGAGTTGATGCCGCTGATTGAATAGAGAAATTCCGTGTCTTTCTTGAGCAGCGCCATCACCTCGGGAGTGAACGTGAACGGCAGCTCCATACGCGGATCCGTGCCACCCTGGTTTTTTGGATAGCTTCCGTACAGCGCCTTCCAGATGGCCTTCTCGGAAAATCCCGTGGTTTGCGTCATGACCATTTTGGTCATTTCGGCTGCATTGCCCGGGTCGCTCAGATATTTCTGCGCATCGAGCTCCGCGTTCAACCAGCCTTTGACCACATCGGGCCACTGTTTAATGAGATCAGCGCTCATGACGATATAGGAAGAGTCCTTCAGGCCGTAATCAATGCCTGAGGTAACCCGCCGCGCGAGTCCTTCAAGGACCAGCCGTGCAGCGATCGCTTCCCATATGGCTGCGCCGTCGAGCTTGCCGGCGCGGAATCCGCTGGTGATGACCTCGACATTCTGGTTGAGATAGGCCGCGGGCTCGCCACCCGCGCGCTTGAACACTTCGCGCGAGAAAATGTCGGAGCAGGTCCCCTTCGGAACCGCCACCTGCTTCCCTATGAGCCACTTTCCGGCCTCACCGCCCGATTTAAACTCGGGGGCATCCTTGCGGGTGAGCAGAATGTTGCATTGATCATAAGCAACAGCTGCAACGGCAACGATACGGATGTCGGCTACGCTTTCCTTGGTCGTCGCGATGATCGCCGGAAGGTCGTCGATGTAACGATGTGCTGCTTGCGCGCGAGCATCGAGTTGACGATGGTCGAACCCTGCAGTCCGACCTCATATTTGATTGACGTGCCCGACGGCAGATACTTTTTCCAAAGCTCCTTGCCCCGCAACGCCATCACCGACCACACCTCGGTGTAGCAGCAGGGGTGTCCGACTACGAGCTCAACCGGCTCTCCTGGCTTGCCGAAATTCTGTGCGCTTGCTGTTCCGGCGAGCGCCGTGACCGTTGCAGCGGTCAGAGCCCGCAGTACGATTTGTCTGTAATTTCGAAACTGCGGGTTCATGGGAATCTCCCCGTGCACTGTCCCGTCTGTGATAGCCAGGTGAGCGAAAGTTGGCTTGGCTCTGCACGGTACCCTTTCGGCGTGCTTGGGCCAATACGCTATGTGTCGCGTGTAGAACCGGTCGCGCTCGCTTCCATGGAACGGTTCTCAGCCATGCGCTGCAATACCGGACGGTCCACCTTGTTGGTGGAGGCAAGCGGCAGATTGTCAATGAACCATACGAAGCGGGGATGCGCATAGGCAGGCGCGTTCGCGAGCGCGAACTGCTTGATTTCCTCTGCGCTCACAGTCTGTCCGCGCTTTGTCACCACGAACGCGACCGGCTTGCGACCCTTCACTTCGTCTTCGATGGAAACCACGGCCGCCTGTGCCACGGCAGGATGGCGCTCCAGGACGCGCTCCACGTCGGCCGGATAGATGTTCTCGCCGCCCGAGACGAACATGTCGTCGGTCCGTCCGACGAAATAATGGAAACCATTCGCGTCGCGTCGAAACACATCGCCCGTTACATAGAAGCCGTCCAGCGTGAACGGGCAGGGAAGCTGCGGGCGATTGTGATAACCGTTCATCAAGGCCGGGCATTTCATTTCCAGCACGCCCTGTTGCGCATCCATTCGGTCGCCCTCAACAAGACGGAGTTGCACCTGCGGATGCGGATAGCCGACCGACAGCTCCGGCTGCGCAAGCCCGCGCGGATGCGGACCGAACACGACCGGTCCGGCTTCGGTCGTCCCATACGCGTTGGTAACGGCCGCGCGCGGGAATGCATGATGCGTCGCCGCCATCAGGGCCTGGCTGACCGGCGCGGAGCCCATGCGGATGGCCTCCACGCTGGAAAGATCAGTTGCGGCGAGCAGGGCCGTCTCATGGAGCATCATGGCGATCATGGGCGGCACGGCCGTGAGCCAGGTGCATCGGAAACGGCCGATCGCCTCGATATAGGCGCGCGATGTGAACTGCGGCAGCAACACGATGGTTGCATGTGCCGCGCATGCGAGCATCGCGAGCGCCAGCGCATTCATATGATACAGCGGCGCTGCGATCAGGTATCGGTGACGTTCGAGGCCGGGCGCAAGCCTCGTTTCGATCACCCAGATATGACTCTGGTGCGAGAGAACGACACCCTTGGGGACTCCGGTTGAGCCAGACGTGTAGAGAAACAACGCAGGCTCCCGCTGCAGCGGCACGACCACCTGCAACGGGCCGGGAAGCAGAAACTGCTCAAATCCCTCGGGCCCGCTTTCGGTGAACTGGATGCAGGAAAGCGCAGGAGGAGCATCGGGGCGGCGCTGCTTGTCGCAAAACAGCAGCCTGGCCCCGGCGTCTTCCAGAATGAAATGGATCGTGCTGCGGGGAAATTTGAAATTGACCGGGACAGCCACAAGGCCTGCGCGCATGATCCCGTAGCACGCCGCAAGAAATTCCGCCCGATTGGCGGAAAGGACGCCGATGCGGTCCCCGCGCGCAAGCCCTCGCCGGAGCAGCGCGCGCGCGACACCATTCGCGATGGCATCGAGCTCGCCGTATGAGATTTCGCGCGGGGCTGTTTCACCGCCGAGATCGATGATCGCGATCTTGTCTCTGTCGCATTCGCGGCGGATCAGGTCGCCGAGATTGATGAAGCCGGCAGGCATCCGTTTTTATTTGGCGGCCGGTACTGCCGTCAGATAGGTGCCGCGGCCGCTCGCAAGGAGCTTGCCGGCAGCGTCGTGTACGTAAGCTTCCGCGGTCGAGAACTGCCGCCCCATGCGCACCACTTTGCCGCGAATTGTGAGATCGCCCGGCATAGCCGGCGCATGATAATCGACGCGCAGATCGATCGTGGGCACCCCGCGTCCGGTCTTTTTGACCATGGCCCAATCGGCGCCCAGATCCACGAGTGCGGCAAGAATGCCGCCATGCGTGTACCGCTGCTCCGGATTGACCACCCAGTCCTCGCGCCAGCGGGCGCGAAGCTCAATGCCGTTGTCGTCGACGGCAATCACCTTCAATCCGAGCCACTGATGGAACGGCGCGCGCGTGATGAGGGCCTCGACACGCTCGATCTCGCCCGCCTCGCTCATGGGGTGACGACGACCTTGCCGATGACCTCGCGCTCCGCAATCATGCGCAGTCCCTCTCGGGCCTGTTCGAGCGGCAGCACCTTGTCAATGACGGGGTGAAACTTGCCTTCGGCGATCATGTTCATGAGCGCGCGCAGGTCTTCATCGTAGAAGCTGTTCGACCCGATGATCTTCAGCTCGAAGCTCCAGATGTAGCGCAGGTCCTCCTTGGGGTCGTACCCCGCGGTGGCGCCGCAGACCAGGAGCCTCCCCCCGCGTTTCAGACACCGGAGCGAAGGATGCCACGTGTCGCCGCCGGTGAAATTGATCACCACGTCGACGCCGCCCTCATAGGTGCGCCGCTGCGGCTTCCCGTATTTCTCGACCGCCCAGCGCGAAAAATCGACCTCGTTCACGTTGAGTGCCTCGTCTGCGCCGAGCGCTTTGAGCTTCTGCATCTTGGCCGCGCTGCTCGTGCATGCGATCACGTGCGCGCCGAGGTGTTTGGCAAGAATTACGCAGCCGGTGCCCACCCCGCCGCTTGCGCCGAGAATGAGCACGCGGTCGCCCGCCTTCACCGTCTGATGCGTGATCAGCATGCGGTGCGCCGTGCCGTAGGCGACCGGCAACGCGGCCGCCTCTTCGAACTCGACGCCGCTCGGCATGGCGATGAGCTGTTCGGCGGAGACGCGGCAATTCTCGGCCATGCCGCCGTCGAGCATTTCGCCCATCAGGCCTTTCTTCTTGTTGACGGGGTTGACCAGCACCCGGTCGCCCGCCTTCCAGCCGGTGACGCCCGGCCCGATCTCGGCAATCTCGCCCGCCATGTCGAGGCCGATGACGACCGGCAGC
>DATCJI010000274.1:0-2815 GCA_036562835.1 Xanthobacteraceae bacterium
GCGAAAGCACACCAATCATGATTTGCTGGCCGGCTTGGCCCCGCCGATCCTGGTTCGCTTTGAAGCTACGTGAGCTCCGCGTCGAAACAAAGGCAGCCCTTCTAATATGAAGACCTCTGCAAAGTCGGTCTCGGTCAACGCCACTGAATTGCTCAACGCATTCGAATTCGTGAGCGCCGGCCTTCTCTACGAGCACAGCGCCGCTATCTGCATTGACACGGGAAGAATATACTTGGCTTCTAGTATGATCGAAGCGGAGCAAGACCTTCCCGAGGATCTGGAAACCTCAGACCGCTACATCGCCGTGCCGCACAAGAACGAGTTGGGTCTGGGCCGCGATCTCGCGTTGTCCTTCATCGATCGAGAGCTTCCCGGCGACTACAATACCGCGGCAGGGTTTTTCCGACGGAAGGGAGCGTACGGCCGCTTCAAGCAATTGCTGCAATCGCGCAGCATGCTCCAAAGGTGGTACGACTTCGAGGGCCGTGCGACCGAAGAGGCCCTACGTGCATGGTGCGAAGAGAACGGCATCGAGGTTGTTGGGGCCTAGCCACGAGCCGCCTCATCGTGATCGCGACAACCGCCTCTTCACCATCAGCCGCGTCGCCCCAGCTCATCGAACGCACGACAAAATCGGGTTCTGTCGCAAGATTTTGCCCGACTCGGTCTCGTGGACAAATCGTCGGCATCTCTGAAGGGGGAGAGCCCGCGGTGATCGATTTTAAAGGCAGCCATTTTGAGCGGGACATCATCCTCTGGGGCGTGCGCTGGTACGTCGCATATCCGATCAGCTACCGTCAGCTCGAGGAGATGATGGAAGAACGGGGCGTCGAGGTCGACCATTCCACGGTCAATCGCTGGGTGCTGAAGTATGTCCCGCTGCTGGAGCAGGCCTTCCATCGTCGCAAGCGTCCGGTGGGCGTCAGCTGGCGGCTGGACGAGACATATGTGCGGATCAAGGGCAAGTGGAAATACTTATACAGAGCTGTCGACAAAGCCGGCGACACGGTTGATTTTCTGCTGACGGCCAGACGCGACCGCAGGGCGGCGCTGCGCTTCTTGCGCAAAGCGATCGGCCGTCATGGCGCGCCCGAGAAGATCACGATCGACAAGAGCGGAGCCAACGCCGCGGCGATCGAAAGCTATAACAAAGAGCCTGAAGCGGACATCGAAATCCGCCAAGTCAAATACCTGACGGATATCTTCGACAAGCCCTTTTTCCCGAGCCATGCTAATTTTGGTGCGCACGGGCGACCGCGTGGCAAGGAGCGGGGTATCGGGATGCGAGCCCGCCGCGTGCCTTATGATGAGCGTTTCCCGTTTGCGGCGTCCGTGCACCCTGCGGGCTTGGTCTGCCATTTGGCGACGAAGCGAGCGTAGGCATGCTCCGTTTGCTCGAGCCAAGCCCGTTCTCTCTCCCGCACGGTGCGGCTGTTGTAGGCATGGGCGCGGCCCTGTCTGCGCCCCTTCGCCGCCGGTTGACCGGCGAACAATTCTACTTTGCGGAGTTTTGCTTCCCGCAATGCCGGGCGCGCCCAGGCGTAGTCCTCTTCCTTGCTCAGCAGATGCCAGGCCAGAACCGCGATCTTGCGCGCCGTGGTCACGGCGGCAACCTGTTTGCCGCGCCGGCTCTGGATCCGCACGAAGAACGCGCGCAGCGGCCCGGGTGCGCACCCCGCGGCCCAGGCTGCCTCGACCAGCATGGCGCGTGCATGTGCCCGGCCTTGTTTGGTGATCCGACCGTGATGCGCCGGGCCGTTCCCGGACTGGCGCACGGAGGGGTTCAGGCCGAGGTAGCTCACCAGTTTCTCGGGCCCGGCGAAGCGGCCGATATCGCCAATGGCGGCGAGCAATCCGACGGCAACGGTGAGATGCACGCCGCTGATGGTCATTAGCCGCGGCACCCGGGCGTCCTGCAGAGCCCGCTGCGCGAGCGCCTGGTCGAGCGCGGCAACATCAGAGGCGCGCTGCTCAAGGTCCGCCAAATGGCGCCGGATCGCGAGCTTTTCGTCCGCTGCAACAGGCTGAGCTTCCAGCCAATTCCGGCCTGCCGCGCTGAACAACTCACCCGGGAATGGCGGAATGAGGTTGGCGTGCAGTACGCTGTGAATGCGGTTCTTCATGCGCGTCATCTGCTGAACCACTTGCGCCCGTTGTGCCACAAGCCGCCGGAGCGTCTCAGTGGCCTCGTCCGGCATCCAAACCTCCGGGAGGAAACCGCTGGCATGCAGCTTCGCCAGCACGGCCGCGTCAATCTTGTCAGTTTTGATCTTGGCATGCGCGATCGCACGCACTTGCAACGGATTGGCAATCACCACTCGCCGCACAAACGGGCGCAACAGGCGGACGATCGTTGCCGTGTTGACTGTAGCTTCGATCACCACCTCGTCGTCGGATCGTAGCTTGCGCCCGAACGCGATCACCGCGTCTCGTGTCAGATCAACACGGCCGCCGCTCTTAAGATGCCCGTTTTCCAGGATCGCGACCACCGCCATCGAGCGGTGCACATCCAACCCTATCACTCGCATGCCGCCTCCTTCGTCCTCGGATCAACGTCTGGAGCCAGCGGGCAACACGACACTTACGGATTCGCGCTCACAGCGCAACCGGGTTGGTCACAGGGGCGGCCAGATAACAACGCGAGCTCGCAGCTCATCAGGTAGGGCGGCCTGCCCACTTCACGCGCTCCCGACGCCCCTGTCCCGGTTGCCCCAGGATACAGCCGGCGGCTTCTTTCTCCTAACCCGCCGGTGGCGCCCCCAAAGTTATGCCCGATAACAATCGGGCTGTGCCCAGTCCTTCAAGCCGGAAGCCC
>DATCJI010000463.1:0-1855 GCA_036562835.1 Xanthobacteraceae bacterium
GGCCGCCTCCATCTTGGCGCGCACGGTCCCGACGGTGGTGGGGCTCGCCTTCACAGGGTACGATTTGCTCACCTTGAACGGCTATACCGCGGCGCATCTCCGAGACGCGCGCGCAGCTCGTCGACCTTGCTCTGCAGCGCACGGTTCTTGTGCTTGAGCTGATTTACTTCGGTCTCAAGCTCATATTGGTCTACTATCCAGACAATGTAGGTAACCCCTCCATTTTACAGTTCAGCGGATCGCGAGATGACGCAATCGCGTCAGCGCGCCAACGAATCGACCGATGGATAAGACGACAACGCCGAAAAGCGCAGTTGGCTTCCTGATCGGTTGGTCGGCTTAGAACGCGCGTCTGCGCCCTGAAATAGGGCCGCCAGGTGCGACGGTCAAAGTTCCAGCGGCACTGCGTGGTGGACTCACCAGCCGCGCCCGATGCATTATTGGCGCACGGAGTGTCTCCCATGTTGCCTAATCGCCTGTCTGATAACCGACAGTATTGCCTCGACAAAGCCGCCGAGTGCGATCGCAAGGTTGCACAAGCGCGCAATCCCAACGCGGCCAAAGAGTTTCAATCCCTCGCCGCACGCTGGCGCGTGGCAGCAGCAACCCGTGATTTCAATCACAAAGTCGAAGACATTCTGCGGACGCTTCGGGAGGCCGCATCATCATGAAGCGGCGACTTCATCGCGCTGCTCGGTGGAGCGGCGATGGCGTGGCCGGTGCCTGCGGCGGACTCTCTGAATACGCAACGGACTGAAGCAGCCCAGGCAAACTGTCGTATTTAGGTGGCGCCTCCGCAGTCTCCTTGGCGGTGGGGCTGACTTGAGTGGGCGGCAAAGCGGCGCGAGGCGCTTGCAGAGAGGCGCTTCTCGGCGGAAGCGGCGGGGTTCGTAAAGTTGAGCCAATTCGCAGCTTCACCCGCATACGCCGAGCGAGTTCTCATCCGCCGCGCACAGTGGCAGCCTCTCCCTCCGGCTCGGCGCTCCCGCTACCTTCCTGGCCCCACAGTCGTATGATAGCACGCTCCTTCGCAAACCCGCTCTTTCCGCCGGGCTGCTCTCAGTGCTCGGTTCGCCAAAGAGTTCGTAATTGCAAACTAGGGGGAATGCCGAATCAAGAGGGTAGGAAGTAATTTGCCGACAGTTGAAGGGGTGTTGCTGATTTGTTGCAAAGAAAAGCCCTGCGCTGGCGGGGCGCCCCGCCGGCGCCGCTTTGCTATGGATTCCTCGCCAGCGACCTGCCGGGGAAGATGATGGCCGAGCCCAAAGAGTTTATTTCTAAGAGCCGGCTCGATGCCCTGACCGACGGCGTCTTCGCCTTCGCGATGACGCTGCTCGTCGTCAAATTTGATCTGCCGGAAGACTTCCATCCCAAATCCCCCGCGGAGCTGATTTCCGGTCTTCTTGGCCTGGGCGGTACGTTCATTGCCTACATCGTCACCTTCCTGGTGCTCGCAACTTTTTGGCTCGGACGCGCGCGCACCAAGGAGGAGCCGGAATGGGCAAGTGGCGCTTACGCTTGGTCGGTGCTCTTTCACCTGTTCTTCGTCACCCTTCTGCCCTTCTCGATGATTGTTGTTGGCCGCTACGATCTTGCGCCGGCGATCTGGGTCTATGGAGCTAACATGGTCCTACTGGCCTTGACGGCAATCGTCATCACGCTCGTGATCGAGCGCGATATCCAGCGCCGGCTGGTTCCAAGCGGCCGTCCCGAGTACGGCGTGCTGATCGCTTCGGCGATTCTCTCGGTGGTAATCGGCTTCTACAGCCCCGATAGCGCAATGTACGCCTATTTCCTCAATCTTGCCTCGCCACTGATCGGGAGGTGGACGGGGCGCGTTTGATGAGATTGGGAA
>DATCJI010000332.1:0-4935 GCA_036562835.1 Xanthobacteraceae bacterium
CACCGCTCTCGACGCCTGCGAGCGCTATTTCCCCGCGTTCCAGTTCGTCGTCTGGGCTGGCAAAAGCGCGCGCGAGGCACTCGACGCGGCGATGTTCGAGACGCAAGGTCGGGCCTGATATAAAGCGGGCAGCCCGCATGAGCGTAGCGACATGCGGGAAAAGCTTAATCCCGCGTTTCGCTGCGCTCATCCGGTCGACGGGCCTTTGATGTCCGAAGGAACTCAGCAAACAGCCACCCTCGCCGGATTACACGGAAATATTCTGCTCGTGGGCGCCGGCAAGATGGGCACGGCCATGCTCGAAGGCTGGCTGCGATTTGGCGCGCCTGTAAGCAAGGTCGCTGTAATCGAGCCCGAGCCCAGCGAACGCCTGGACGCACTCGTGGCGCAGGGCCTGACCCTTAATCCAAAAACGGCCGCGGATCTTGCGGCGGCGGTCATCGCGGTGAAACCGCAGATCGCACCCGAGCTGACGCCGGCCGTTGCCCCACTTTTGGGCAACGACACTGTCGTGGTTTCCATCATGGCTGGGCGTACGCTGCGATTTCTTGACGACAATCTGCCCGAGGCCGCCATTGTCCGTGCCATGCCGAACACGCCCGCCGCAATCGGCCGCGGCATCACTGTCGCTGTCCCCAATGCGCGGGTCTCCTCCGCGCAACGCGAGCTCGTTCACGCGCTGCTCGCGGCAATCGGCACCGTGGAGTGGACGTCGGATGAAAGCCTGATGGATGCGGTCACTGCCTTGTCGGGGTCGGGTCCCGCGTACGTCTTTCTCCTTGCGGAATGTATGGCCCGCGCCGGCAACCTGGCCGGCCTTCCACCACGGCTGGCGAGCAGCCTGGCAACAGCCACGGTAGCGGGGGCAGGCGAGCTCCTTGGCCGTTCCGGCCTCGATCCAGCAACCCTGCGCCAGAACGTCACCTCGCCGGGCGGCACAACGGCGGCTGCGCTCGATGTTCTGATGCGCGAACGCGGCTTGCAGCCTTTGCTCACAGAGGCGATTGCTGCCGCGACCGCTCGCTCTCGACAGCTCGCCGGCTGAGATGCGGCCGGAGCTCCGTCGCGCTCTGGAACGGGCCGGCCCGGCCGCTTACATTCCCGTACGGTTCTACTTTTTGCATCGGAGTCCGGTGATGGCCCGCAAGCCTCCGCAAAATGCGGCCACTTCAGCCACCACGGGCGCAGCGAAACCCGCGCGCGAACGCATCATCGAAACGTTCATGACGCTGCTCGCCCATAAGTCGTTCGAGGAGATCGGGCTTGCCGAGATCGGCAGAGAGGCAGGCGTGTCACTCGCAGAGCTGCGTGAGTTGTTCGGCTCTCCATTTGCCATCCTCGCCGCATACATCAAGCAGATCGACAGGCAGGTTCTCGCCGGTGTGGACCCGGAGATGGCTGAAGAGTCGCCGCGCGAGCGGCTGTTCGACGTCATCATGCGGCGCCTCGAACTGCTTGAGCCTCAGAGGCCCGCTCTGCGCTCACTTATCCGGTCAGGGCGACGTAGCCCGATCCTCGGCTTGTCCTTGAACGGAATTGCGGTTCGCTCGCAGCAGTGGATGCTTGCGGCCGCGGGAATCAACACGGCAGGAACGCGCGGCGTGCTGCGCGCGCAAGGCCTCGCCGCACTCTATGCATCGGTGCTGCGCACCTGGATGCACGATGATGATCCAGGCCGCGCGCGCACGATGGCCGCGCTTGACCGAGCGCTGGCGCGCGGACAGCGCTGGTCAGGCTTTCTCGATGACCTGTGCCGTATTCCGCAATGCATCGGACGCAGGCGAGCCCCGCGTTACAGGGACGGGGATTCTGATCAGCCAGATACGGTCGCGGTTTAGAGCATGAGCCCGAGGAGCCCTGCCCGCGGGCTTGAAGGTAAACCCGAGTTCGGATGGTGGGAACCGGTTTTCGGAAAAGATCATGCGTCACCAAATAATTAGAGCGGGATGACCATTCGACCAAAGGCCATCTCGCAGCTTTTGCCGCAATTGTGCGGATAAATCCGGCCGTCATTGAACACCCGTAATCGGCCTGTGACGATCGGCATTTCCTGGAAAAAATTTCACGCGGACGTCCTCGCGGCCATGCTGGGGCGCTGGGGCGCGTTGGGCGCGGGCTTCGTCACCACAATGTTGCTCACCCGCATTTTGCCGGTAGCCGATGTGGGCGTTTATTTCATCGTTTTGAGCCTCGTCCTCATTTTGGGCCCGCTCGCCAATGTCGGTCTGCAGGAACCACGCTGCGGGCGATCGCTTCCTTTATTGCAACCGGGGATCATGCGCGTGCCGCTGCCGTAGCCGGATCGGCTTTGAAGCTGGGAATAGCGACTGCAGGTCTTCTGTCGGCGTTAGTAGCGGTGGTTTGGGCCGGCTTGTGCAAGGCGGGCCTGTTTCTGACAGAGCAAGATCTCCTCACGGGAGCATTCGTCGCGTGCTGGATGGCGGTCGTGGCCGTCGAAACCCAGCTTGTCGGAACTTTTCAGGGCCTGGAGAAGATCCGCCTCGCCGTTGTCTGCGATGGCGCGCTTTCTAAACTGCTTGCAATGGCCGCCATCGCGATCATGTTCGTCTCGCGCGGGCGTGCGACTGTGCACGAGATTTTGCTGATCTTTGTCCTCTGCGGGGCCGCAACTGTGGCGGTTGCGCTGTTTTGCCTGGGGCCGCTGATCAGCTTCTCTCCGGAACCCGCGCTTACCGCATCGGCTTCGGACCTGCTCAAGACGGCAAGACCTTTTCTGCTGCATCAGCTCGCGGCGCTGACCTCCTCGCAGAGCGATGCGATCGTGCTTGGCCTGTTTCGTCCGGCCGCAGAGGTCGCCCAATATGGCACGGCAATGCGGCTCTCATCGCTGCTCTCTCTCCCCGCGTCCGCCGCAAACGTGCCCCTTGCTCCGGCCACCGCCAAGCTTCAGGCACAACGCAAGTGGGCGGAACTGGAAAAAATCCTGCAAATTTCCGGTACTGGAGCAACCGCCATCGCGGTGTTGATGACGATCGTGTTCACGGTTTGGGGCGAACTATTGTTGAACAAATTTTTTGGACCCTCGTACGGCGCAGGCGCCGGCGTGCTCGCCGTTCTGTGCGCCGGCCAATGCATCAATCTGGCGCTGGGACAAAGCATGGTGGCGCTCGCAATGACCGGCGAGCAGGCCGTCGTGACGAAGATTGCCGTGCTTTCGGGCGTGCTGAAGATCGTGTTGTCAGTGGTGCTCGGTTATCTGGCGGGAGCAATCGGTGTTGCCGTTGCGTCCGCTGCTGCAACCGCCGTTGCAAAGCTCGTCGGCTGGAGCGCCGCTCGCCGGCGTCTGAACATCGACACGCGCATTCGCCTGAGTTTGGTCGGCCTTGGCCTCAAGCATGTGTACCGATCTCTCAATGGCTACATACAGACTCGCCAGATGTAGGGTGGCGCGGAGAAGTCGGCGTGCAGGCTGTCAGGTCAGACCGGCACGCGTACCGTCGCCCGCAATCCGCCGAACGGGCTATCCGATAGCACGATCTCGCCGCCGTGCGAGCGGGCGATGTCGCGGGCAATCGCCAGGCCTAGGCCCGTGCCGCCCTCGTCCTGATTGCGCGCGTCGTCGAGCCGCAAGAAAGGCTTGAACACGTCTTCGCGCAGCTGCGGCGCAATTCCGGGCCCATCGTCGTCGACGGTCACCGTCAGCCAGCGATGATCGCGCTGGCCAGTTATCGCGATGGATCTGCCGTGGCGGGCCGCGTTTGACACCAGATTGGCGAGGCAGCGCTTGAACGCAGCCGGCCGCACCGTGACGACGGGATGGCCATGGAAGGCAACGCTCGAGGGGTGCCCGTCGCGGTCGCTGTCTGCCTTGAGCTCGTGCAGGAGCGCGCTCATGTCGGTCGCAGCGGATTGCTCCCCTGAATCGCCGCGCGCGAACGCGAGATAGGCTTCCAGCATGCGCGCCATTTCATCGACATCCTTCTTCATGGCGTCGACTTCCGGACTCGGGTCGAGCAGCACAAGCTCGAGCTTGAAGCGGGTGAGAATAGTGCGAAGATCGTGCGACACGCCGGCGAGCATGGCGGTGCGCTGCTCGATGGCGCGCTCAATGCGACGCTTCATTTCGATGAAGGCGTGTGCCGCCCGGCGCACCTCACGCGCGCCGCGCGGCTGAAAATTCGGCACCTCTCGCCCCTTTCCGAAGCTTTCTGCCGCATCGGCAAGCCGCAGAATGGGCCGGATCTGGTTGCGCAAAAACAATACGGCCACGGTAATCAGCACAAGCGAAGTGCCCACCATCCAACCGAGAAAGATGTGTGAATTCGACACATAGGCGGCATTGCGGGGCGCGAATACGCGCATCACGGTGTTATCGAGACGAATGCGCACTTCGAGAAGCGCGGAACGGCCCACCGTGTCGACCCAGAACGGCCGGGCGATCTGCTTGCGAATCTCCTCGGAAAGGGCCTGATCGACCAGCGAAAAGAAGGGCTTTGGTCCAGGAGCCGGCAGGTCCCCGACGGGCAGAAAGTCGACCACCAGTCCCAACCTCTCCTGCGCGATGCGGCGCAGCTGCGCGTACCCATTGTCCTGCGGAAACGATTTGTACACCTCGATCAGTGTTGCGATGTCCTGCACCACCCCGGCCGAGAGGCGCTGCGTCACCAGGTTGTAATGGCGCTCCATGAACATGAAGGCGACCACGGATTGCAGGACAACCATCGGCACGATGATGATCAGGAGGGCGCGCGCGAACAGGCCCTTGGGCATCAGGGCCTTCAGGGCGATGGGGGCGCGCTCGGAATAGGCCTGCGCGCGCGCGGCGGCGGCGAGCAGTGTGGAGAAGCCCGTGCGCAGCGCGGTCCTGCCGGCATCGAGGGCAGTATCGAGCGCAGTCATGGCGTGCTCACGAGGCGGTAACCCACGCCGCGCACCGTCTGTACCAGAAGCGGATTGGTCGGATCGCGTTCAATC
>DATCJI010000336.1:0-12702 GCA_036562835.1 Xanthobacteraceae bacterium
GCGATGCCGAGCTCAGGCAACGTCTGGGCTCGGTTATGCAGGAACGCGTGAAACGGTATTATGATTTAACTGTTGTCGATGCCGCCTATGCGCAGATCTATCGCAGCCACATCGAAGCTGCGGCGCGGCAGGTGGCATGAGCGGTCGCTCTGAAGTCAGCATCGTTCCGCACGCTTTGTACATCGGCAGCGGATTGCGTTCGGCTTCGGCCGGTTTGGGAGGTCAATGAAGTTACAACCGTTGGCTTGACGAGCGTCGCAATGTTTCCCGTGTTTCTCGCAACATTTGTCGCGTCCGCTCGATCTGCTCGGAAAGCGCCGTAGTCAAGCCGGCCGTCTTGCTCATCAGCGCGGTCGTGCTCTTGTATGTCGCAGGAGCGGAGCGTTTCCTCGCTCTGTCCAGTACTTCGGTGAAGGGCACACGCATCAGGCACTCGCCCGCTTCGTCCGAAATCTCGAAACTGTAAATGGTCGGATCGCTTCGCTCGGCGAGCAATTCCGTCCACATTTCCTGCGCGCCCGCGAACGCTTCGAGATATGCGGCCTCCACGTTAGGAAGCTCCAACCCGATCTCATCGGAGTGCCGTTCGCGGCCGATTTTAAGGTGAAAATAAAACTGCGGCATCCAAGTACGCGAACGTTCTAATTTAGTCCTAACCTATTCTCAAAGACCGTTATTCTGCCTGCTACAAACGTAATTGGGAAGCCCGCGCGCAGCACCTGCGGCACGCATGGCGGTTTGGCAGTTCTCATCCAGCGCCCGCCATGTCGGGTGCGCGACTCTGGCCAGCCCAACTTGGGTCATGTATGCCGCTGACCCAAACTTGCTGCGCTGTTCACGCGCTACTAGGCCCCATCTGAGTTAGGATGAGTGTGAAAACAAAGGAAGGAAAAGCCCATGAGGTATCTCGTGCTCACATTAGCGGTGGCGGGCGCCATGACGGCGGCGCGCGCACAGGACACGACCCCCGATCTCAAAGGCACCTGGTCGGGCAAAGGCAAGTCGATCGTGTTCGGGCACAATCCCCATCATCCCGGCTCGGAGACGGTTACCAATCCCCCGCGCGTGCGCGATTTCGAGTTCACTTTCGTGGTCGAGGGCCAGGACGGACAGCTCGCATGGGGCCATTCCTTCTCCAGCGCGGCGAAAACCAACGAGCCGTTTGCCTGGGCAATTTCGGCAGACAACACGTCAATCGTGGGGGCTGACACGGACGGCTATTATCAGCTGACCGTCATGGCGCCCGATCGAATCGAGATGTGCTACGCCCATAATGGGCTGAGCCCCAGCGGATCAATCGTTGCCACCTGCTACATGATGGATCGAACAGGAAAGTAGGCCGCATTTGCGGCGGGTGCGGTCAGGCGCGATCGACGCGCGCGGCATAACACCCGGGCGCAGCGAAGTGGATATGCAAGTACGCGGCCTCGGGATTGGCAAAGAGCCGCTCGATTGCCCGTTCCAGCTCATGTCCATCCACGAGCTCCCAATCCAGCATCATCGCGTCCTTGTCGAACGAGCGAACCGCGAGCGTGCGTATCCGTAGTTGCTGCGGGATCTGATCGACGGCATCATAGGTGTCCTCGCCCTTCCGGACATAAACCGCGAAGCGCATGCGATAAGGCGAATCGACAGGGTGGTGCTCGTAATTGACGAGCAGAAGCTCATCGCCCTCACGTGCATCGGTCAGGCTGATCCGGCACGGATAGCCAGGGGTACGGCCATCGGCCGGCCGACGCACAGCGCCATGGACCACGAGCTCCTCGTCCGACAGACGAAACAGATGGTCAAAATGCTCCGAGGGCAAGCCGGTGATGCGGAAGCTCATGTCCATCCTCCACAGATATAATGTGCAACGAGCCTGATTTAGATGCGCCGCGGGCGGCTCACACTCCGCATCTTGCTTTCAAATTCGTGGAATTTGCATTTGGCGCGCAGGGCCGCGCGGCTTGGATTTGAGGCCGAGGCTTGGGGGCGGCGGCACTCTTCGTTGAACGCCGATCCGCAAAAAAAGAACGGTCGGATGCGCGCTCCGACCGTTCCCTTAGCCCCACAAGGAGGCGTTGCGTTGCCTGCGGGATTAGCCGCGGCTGTATGATCAAGCCCTTTGCCTTCGCGCCGTACCGCTCTCACTCGAATTGCGCAAAACGTCGCCTCGCGGTAACGCCCTGGCACGCCGAATGCTGCAACACGTGTGTCGGCAACACCGGATCTTACGTGCGCTTCACCTCCTTGCGGATACTAGCCCTCTCGCTTTGCTGCCTTGATCCTTCATTGCTGAAAGCTCAAGACCTTTCCGCGAAATTGTCCTCCATGCGTGGCGTGCAGGACTCGCTAGCTGGCAATAAGAACGTTAAAACGAATCTCTATGCGGACGCAACGCAAACATGATGCATGCACCGCATGTGCATAACTTGTCTGAAAACTGAACAATTCTGTTGCGACTCGGGAGGCGCGTATGATCGCCGAAATTGCTCAGATCAGCGTCAAGCCAGGGCAGGAAAACGAGTTCGAAGCCGGCGTTGCCAAAGCGGTGCCCGTCTTTTTGCGCGCTAAAGGTTGCCACGGCGTACGGCTCGAACGTTCGATCGAGCAGCCAAGCCGATACTTGCTCGTTGTGCAGTGGGAAACGGTCGACGACCACATGGTGACATTTCGATCTTCCGACGATTTTCAGGAATGGCGGAAACTTGTTGGCCATTGTTTCGAGAAACCGCCGGAGGTGCAGCACACGCGTGAGATCGCGTTGCGGGCCTAGGCCGGCCGGATCGAATGATCGAGAGTAGATCCCCGGATTTCGCTGCGCTCAATGCGGCCTACTGGTTAGCGGCCGTAGATGCGGTCGATTACACGCGCCACTTCGACGAGCTGCACCGCCTCGGGAGAGAAGCGATCGCTCTCTTGCAAACGCATGACCCAGTTAACTGCCGCGCGGCCGCCCCATGCGTCGGGGGGGCTTGCGAGACGCTCCGTCCCCGTGCCGCGGTAGCGTTCGGCAATAAAGTCGTAAAACGAGCCATTGACATTGCGCAGCGCTGCCCCGCCCCGGGTACCATAGAATGCGGCACCGATGATCGCATCGCACCCGGCCTGCAGCCGCCACGAGCAGGCCAGCGAAACCGCAGTGCCGGTTTCGAGGCTGAAGCTCACGGACGCATAGTCTTCGACCTGATGGGCAGGGTCAGCGAGCGGCTGGCCCTGCGCAAAAAGCTTCGCGCGAATCTCGCCTGCCGCGCGCGCATCCAGGGTCCATAGCGCAAGATCGACGAGGTGCACGCCGAGGTCCATGACGCACCCCCCGCCGGAAAGCGCAGAATCATAGAACCAGGGCTTGTCGGGCCCATAGGCGTTATGGAACACAAGATCGACCGCAAACACGGAGCCCAGCTCGCCTGACCGGATCAGCTCGCGAATGCGCTGCATTCCCTGCGTGAAGCGGTAAGAGAGATCGGTCGCGAGCAGGCGGTCGGCGGTGCGCGCCGCCGCGACCACTTGCTTCACCTCCGGCTCGGTGCGCCCGAGCGGCTTCTGACAAAACACCGGGGTGCCGCGGTCGAGGGCGCGCATTGCCTGTTCCGCATGCAGCGCGCTCGGGGTGGCGATAACGACACCGTCAAGCTGCAGATCGAGCAACTCGTCGAGGTTGCGCACGAGCTTCGCCTGCGGAGCGAGACACGAAGCTTCGGCGATCGCTTGCGGCGAATCATCGGCAATTCCTGCAACCTGCGCAGCTCCGCTCTTTGCGATTGCCTCCATGCGATGCCGGCCGATCCAGCCGACGCCCAGAAAGCCAATGCGCGGGAGCTCCTGTGCGTCGTCCTTCGACACGCCCATCAGAGCATTACCAGGGCTTTGACAAACCCGTCAGGCCGATCGCGCGTCATGTTCAGGGCGTCAGCAAGCCGCTCGAGCGGGAAGCGATGCGTATAAAGCGCGCTGGGGTCGAGGCTCCCGGATTCGATAGCTTCGATGGCGGCGCGAATACCCTGAAGATAAATATTTGGATCGCGCTCGTGGGCATTGATCACGTCAAGCCCGCGCCAGTTCCACAGCCACATATTCACCTGTCGTGGCCCGTCCTGGTGATAGCCCGCGATGACGAGCCTGCCCCGTTCGCGCGTGAGCTCGCCGGCCAGATCGAGCGGCTCCTGCTTGCCTACCGCCTCGATGACGCAATCGCACAAGACCCCGCCCGTGAGCCCTTTGACTTTTTCGATCACGCGCTCGGGCGCATCCATCGCAATGCATTCGGCTGCGCCCATGCTGCGCGCGACATCGAGCGAGAACGGCCGGCGCGAGATTGCCAAAACCCGCGCGCCGGCATTGCGTGTAACCCCCACAAGAATCGCACCAAGAAAGCCGATGCCTATGATGGCGACCGTTTGTCCTGCGGCAATGCCGCTGCGCCGGAAGATGTTCATCGCGCAGCCGAGCGGCTCACCCGGAAATGGCGTTGCTGCCAGGGATGGCGGGAGCGGCACCACAGCGTCGGCGCGCGCCACATCGTACTGCGCGTAGCTATTATAGGTGAGCGCAGCGACGCGGTCGCCGATTGCGAGGCCTTCAACGACATCGTGCATCTCGTCAATGACGCCCCAGGCCTCGTGCCCAAGCGCGCCCGGCTGCGTGGGAAACTGCATCCACTGCGGCCCGGCCCAGGGCGTCAAATTCGAGGCACACACGCCGCACCCCTCGAGACGAATACGTACCTGACCGGGTCCGGGGCGCGGTCGTGGCGCCTCGATCACACGCAACTGCCCCGCGCCCGTCAGTACCGCGGCGCGCATGAGCGCTTCATGCGGCTGCTGCATTCTCAACCATCGCCGCTTTCAGGCATTCGCGCGCCTTCATTCCCGCCCCCAGATCCCACGCGTTAACGATGGCCAATCGAAACCCGCCGGGCGGCATTGCGTGCGTCTCCGGGTCGCGATCTTCATGGAACGTGATCTGCACACTCGATACCTGGGGCAGGCGCAGCACCGCCTCGATCACATCCGGCGACGGATGACGATAGAGCCGCCCATTCGCTCCGAACAGCACGACGCTGTGGCCGTCGCGCCGTTCAGCCTCCGCAAAGCTCCAGGTGCCTCTGTGATAAAGCTCGATCAGCGCTCGGACAAAACCGGCGCCGTAAAGGTCGGGCCACTGATCGGCAAACCGCAAATGCACTTCGATGATGCGGTCACCAATCGTCTCGACATTGAGCATGCCTGTATAATCGCGCAGATGCGTTTTGATCCATTGGCCGCAATATTCCTCGATCTGGGAATTCGGCGCCGCATGTATGGTCCAGTAATCGAATGTGCCCAAGGGCTGGGGAATCCCGGTCGCGTGTCGCCACCACTTTGGCGTCCCTCCCACAACTGCCACGTCCGAGCTGACGTGCTCTCCGCCAAGCAGCGCCATCCATATGTGTCCCGGAGTCAGATAGCGCCGATACTCCTCATCCGACCTGATGATGCGAGTACCGACGGACATGCCCCGCAGGTTCATCATGGGTTTGGAGAACACCGGAAAGTGCGGGGGCTGCGTTCCGTGCGGCCCGGCTGCAAGCCCTTGGCTCAAAGCCACCGCCAGCTTGTCGTAGACCCAGCGCCGTTCAGGATACCAAAGCCATGCGTCCGCGTCCTCGGTCGGGATGCGCACATCAGCCGGACATGGAACGTCCTTGAAATATTGCAATCGCCACGGGTCTGCCTCTTCAACCGGCATTCGTTCAGCTCCATCCCTGCCGAATCAAAGCAAACATTTGACGGTCGCCGCAACAGGAAACCGTCAGTAAAGGAAATCAGATGAGCAACGGCCTCGTAGAATACGCAGTTTCAGAGCACATTGCCGAGGTGCGCCTCAATCGACCGCCGGTCAATGCCTTGACGCTCGACATGCTCAAGGGGCTGGTTGGCGCGCTCAAACGGGCGGCCGCCGATGAAAATGTGCGCGCAGTCCTCCTCACGAGTGCATTGCCTGCGCGATTTAGCGCTGGTCTCGACCTGCGCGATGTTTGCGGTCATCCGGCCCGGCATGTGCGAGCGTTGCTCGAAATGGTGTATGTCGAACTCGCGGACGTGCAACATGCGCTTGGCAAGCCCTCGATCGCGCTGGTGAATGGAGCCGCACGGGGCGGCGGCATGACGCTGGCGATCTCGTGCGATGTCATACTCGCGACCGAGAGCGCGAGCTTCGGCTATCCGGAAATCGATCTCGGGCTCGTCCCGGCGATTCATTTTGTACACCTGCCCCGCATTGCGGGGCGGCACCGGGCGTTCGAGCTCCTGTTCAGTGGACGCTCCTTTGGAGCGGCCGAGGCGGCAAACCTTGGCTTGGCCAGCCGGGTTCTGCCGGACGAAAAGGCTGCAGATGAAGCGCGCGCTTTGGCGCGCAGTTTTGCCGGCAAGCCGTCCGGCACGATGCGATTGGCGCGCGCCGCTTTCATGCGCACAAACGATGCCGATTACCGTAGTGGCATAGCGCAGGCGGTCGAGCTGTTCTGCAGTGTCGCGGCGAGCGCCGACGCACAGGAAGGCCTGCGCGCCTTCGTCGAGAAACGCGCGCCCAAGTGGTGAGCCGCTCTCTCCGCGCCGGCGGCGAGAGCTACACCATTAGCGCGGCGATGACTTCGAGCCGTCGGTGAAGCTTGGCGGCAGAAATTGCGCGATCTGCCAGCGCTTGAGCTTGCCGACGCTGACAAATACGCCGATTGCCGCGATCAGGAGCACGCATGCGGCGATCAAAGACCGATGCGCGCGCATCCAGCTCGAAGGGAATGCCGGAACGTGCCTGCGCCAACGAAGCGCGAATTCTGAGGCGCTGGCCCTGATAAAGCGGCGCACGCGCGCCGAGCCTCCTCCCGCCGTCAATTGCTGGCGAGGAGCACCGGTATCCTCAAATTCTCCTGCGAGCCACAGAACCAGAAACCCGATCGACAAAGCCAGAATCTGGCCGAACGTAAGCAACAAAAGCACCATGAAGGTGGAAATGCTCATGACAACGCCCCCTGTTGTCGTTTCGTAACACGGGAGCAGAAAATCGGCCCTGCAGTGTGGCCGCGGAAAAATAAGTCCGCACCGTTGCAAAAATCCCACAGTTTTGGCCTGCACAGGCGCAGATTGCCGTGAACATCGCCGCAATGATTCTGCCCGACGCCCATTGTTCTTACGCGGCCTGCGCAGATCGGGTGCCTCAGCGCCGATGAGAACGTGATTGATTCGCGCGCTGCTCTGCTCAGCCCGTCCAGATCATTCTGCTTCGATGCGGAAAGGCTTGGCGCCCTCCCACAGCACCGCTCGGCACAGTTCCGCGAGTCGATCGAGATCGGATGTGATAGTAATGAAATGATTGCCTGCAAGCTGGCCCATCTTGCTCGCAAATCGCACGCCCCCATAGGCGAGCAGGATCTCGGTCTCGCTGATCCCGCCGGGATAGAGAAGCATTTGGCCCGGCGCCGGGTAGCTCGTGTGGTTCTCGTAGGTCAGCCCGAAATCCTGCTCGCCAAGCGGAATCCAAACTGCCTCCCCGCTCCAGCGCACATGGATGATCTTGTTCTCGTAAGGCAGTAGCTTCTTAAATGCCGCAACCGTCTTCGGCGCCGTCTTTGTCTCGAACTGCGCCTCGAACCGAAACGCGCCGGAAATGATGCGGAGTTTGTCCATTAACGTCTTCCTTTAATCCGGGCTGCAGCGATTCATGGCGGCAGCTGCTCGAGAACATCGATCAGGATGCGCGTGGCGAGATCGGCATCGGTTGCCGTGACGGTCTCGAGCGGCGAATGGCTGACCCCGCCGTTTCCACATCGCACGAACAGCATCGCGATATCGGCCAACCCATCGAGCATCACAGCGTCGTGCCCGGCGCCGCTGGCAAGCCGGAACACCTGCACGCCGAACTGTTCTATGGATTGCGCAATCAAGTCCTGTAGTCGCGGAGAACACTGCACGGCAGGAGCATCGAGCAGTGGTGCCGACTTGATCCGCACGCCACGCCGTTCTGCGATCTCATCCAGTGCTGCAAGCACGTCTTTGACGGCATCATGTCGCAGCTCGTCGTCATCGGCCCGGATATCGATCGACAGCTCGCACCGGCTGGGGATCACATTGATGGCCCCGGCGGGCACTGACAATCGCCCGACTGTGCCGAGCAGCCCGGGTCTGCTGCAGCGCCGCTCTACAGCCAGGATTGCTTCTGCTGCGGCGGCCGCAGCATCATGCCGAAAGTTCATCGGGGCCGTGCCGGCGTGACCGGCCGTGCCATCGACCACCACGCCGAAGCGCGAATTCCCCGCAATGGCGGTGACGATGCCCACCGGCAGATTGGATTGAAGCAGCACTGGACCTTGCTCGATGTGAACCTCGATATAGGCGCAAACATCGGAGCCGCGGCGCGCGAGCGCCGGAATGGCCTTCGGATCGAACCGGGCTTCGCACAGCGCCTCTGCAAGCGAGATGCCCTTTGCATCGCGCCGGTCCAGCAATGCCGCATCGAAGCGTCCGGCAATGGCGCTGCTGCCGATATACGGCGCGGCAAAGCGGACGCCCTCCTCTTCCGAGAAAGCGATCACATCGAGGTGAAACGGCAGCTGCTTGCCTGATTGGACAAAGTGCTCGGCAGCGAGCAGCCCCGTCAAAATACCCAGGCGCCCGTCGTATTTGCCCGCATTCGTTACCGTATCGTAGTGCGATCCGACAATGACCGTTCTCGCATTTGCATCTTTGCACGGATACCGCCCGACCACATTCGCGGCAGGATCCATATGCGTTTCCAGTCCCGCCGATTGCATGAGGCTTGAAATCTCGACGGCAACAGCGCGGTGCGCGGGCGACAAATACGTGCAGGTCAGGCCGTCCGCCGCGTCGGACCACTGCCCCAGACGATCGGCCAGTTTGAGAATGCGATCGCCGAACTGCATCAGGGACTCCGATTGGTCCACGCCTTATTGAGCTATTTGTCGATCTGGGTTTGTATACCGCATTCCGGCCTCGATATTGCATGGCAAGTGCCTGGCGAGGAGCAGCTAAGCATGGGCCACCTCTCGACCCACGTTCTCGACACGGCGAACGGCTGTCCGGCGGCCGCTGTACGCATCGACCTATCCCGCCTTATGGATGGGGCCTGGGCGACCCTGAGCTCGGTTATCACGAATCGAGACGGCCGCACCGACAAGCCGCTGCTGCAAGGCGCCGAGTTTACTTCAGGGAAATACCGCATCGAGTTTCACGTGGGCGACTACTTCCGGAGGACGGGCGCCGCTTTGGCCGATCCGCCATTCTTCGACATTGTCCCGGTGCAGATCGGCATCGCGGACAGTTCGCTCCATTATCACGTGCCGCTCCTGTGCACGCCCTGGTCCTACACCACCTATCGCGGAAGCTGAGGTGGGAGCGCTGCGCGGTCACGCACTCCGGCTCGACGCTGTCAGCCAGCGGTTCGGCGATTTCGTTGCGGTCAAGGATATCAACCTCGACGTCGCTCCCGGCGAGCTCGTCGCGCTGCTCGGGCCCTCCGGTTGTGGCAAGTCGACGCTCCTGCGCATCATCTCGGGTTTCATACACCAGAGCGAAGGAAGCGTTTTGTTCGACGGACAGCCGGTCGACCATCTTTCCCCCCGGCACCGTGGCGTCGGGATCGTGTTTCAGAACTACGCACTGTTTCCCCACATGAACGTTGCGGAAAACGTCGCCTACGGCTTGCACGCGCAGAAATGGCCGCGCAAGGAGATCGGGGCACGCGTCGCACGAATGCTCGATCTCGTGCACATGAGCGAATTTGCACGGCGCAAGCCGCGGGAATTATCCGGCGGCCAGCAGCAGCGCGTGGCATTGGCGCGATGTCTCGCCATCGATCCCAAGGTGCTGCTGCTGGATGAGCCGTTCGGCGCCCTCGACAAAAATCTGCGTCTGGATATGCAGATCGAGGTCAAACGCCTGCAGCGGGAATCCGGCGTAACCACGATCCTGGTGACGCACGACCAGGAAGAGGCGCTCTCCATGGCCGATCGCATCGCCGTGATGTCGCGGGGCCGCATCGAGCAGGTCTCGCCCCCGGTCGACATCTACGATCACCCGGAGACGCTGTTCGTCAACGAGTTTGTCGGCACCGCGAATATCGTGCCGGGACGGTTGACGAAAAACGGCACTTCGGCGCGCGTGACGCTTGCTGAGGGTCTCGGGCTGGATGTCATTTCTGCGCCGGATCTGGCGGACGGGACGCGCGTTGCGCTTTCTATCAGGCCGGAACGAGTGCGCCTTGTCGCGGAAGGCGGCCTGCCCGGCACGATAAGAGCCGTGCTGCCGCTGGGCGGCCACATAGTCTACGAGGTAGAGGTTGCTGATGGCATCTTGCTGAAAGTAAGCCAGGCGCGCGAAAGCGGCACTGTGATCTACCGCAGTGGCGAGCAGGTGCGAGTTGCGCCGGCGTCAATCGATGCCTGCCATGTCTTTCCAGCACCCTGAGAAAGAAGAGCACCGTGACAAGAAGGGAGAATTGACATGATGATCCAATTCAACCGGCGAAGCGTCCTGCGCGGCGGCGCCGCACTGGGCGCGGGCTTCGCGCTTGCACCGCATGCATTCGGCCAGTCCAAGACGCTCGTCGCGGCGACCTTTCCGGGCACCTGGAACGAAGCGGACCGCAATGTCATCGCCCCCGCCTTCAAGTCCGCTACCGGCGCTGCGGTCACGCAATCCATCATACTCGGGACCGACCAGGTCGCGCGGCTGACTGCTGCGAAAGGCAGCAAGCCGCCCTTCGATGTCGCGTTCTTCGACACGCCGCAGGTGCTCGATGCAGTCAAGGACGGGCTTATTGTCGAATATCCGGCGGCTCAGTCTCCCCACTTCAAGACGCTCATTCCGAAATTCCAGGATAAGTGGGGACCGAAGATCACCATGCAGGTCGTCGGGATTGGGTATAAAAAAAAATCTCGTCGCCGCCCAAGAGCTGGGACGAGCTGTGGGAGCCGAAGTACAGGGGGCGGGTCGGCCTTACCGCCCTCAATAGCCAGCTCGGCATTGCATTCCTGGCCGAGCTCAACCGGATCAAGGGAGGCACCGAGAGCGATTTCGAGCCCGCCTTCAAAGCACTGCGAGAACTGTTGCCGAATGTGGGCGCGATCGCCGCAAACCTCGGCGCCTACGCAACCCTATGGCAGCAGGAGCAGATCGACATCGCACCCTACAACTTCAATTTCGTGCAGACGCTCAAGTCCAAGGACGTCCCGGTTGAGCTGGCGATACCGCAGACGGGCGCGGTGGGCTGGGAGACGAGCCTGCATCTCGTTACGAACGCGCAGGAGCCGGAGCTGGCGGTGAAATATGTGGATATACACCTCGATCCCGCAATTCAGTCAAAGCTCATGCTGGCCCCGTATGATGTGATCCCGACCAGCGCTCAGGTAAAGCTCGACGGCCCAATCACAAAATCAATCGCCCGATCACAGGACGACCTGGCGAACATTCGTGGTTTTGATTGGGAGAAGCTCAACCCGCAACGCGGCGCGCTGATCGAGCGCTTCAACCGCGAGATCAAGATCTGAGGTCCGGGTGAGCGATCGCGAATCCGCGCTGGCGCTCCCGCTCGTCGCGCTCTTCGCGGCATTTTTCGTCGCGCCGCTTTGCATCCTCGTTGCCTTGTCGCTGCATGGCGATGCGGCGATGCGGACGTGGACGCTCGCAAATTACACGAAGTTCTTCACCGACGCGTTCAACTACTCGATTCTATGGGAGACGTTGCTGCTGGGGCTCAAGGCAACCCTCGTATGCCTGCTGTTCGCCTATCCGCTGGCGTGGGTCTGCGTGCGTGCGGGACTGCGCTGGCGGCGCATCATCGTTTTTCTGGTGATCCTGCCTATTCTCACGAGCGTCGTCGTGCGCACCTTTGCGTGGATCGTAATTCTCGGCCGCCAGGGGGTGCTCAACCAGATCTGGCTCGCGCTCGGCGGCGGCGAGCCTCTGCGTCTTCTTTATACGGAAACCGGACTCATCATGGTGCTCGCGCAGGTGCAGATGCCGCTCATGGCATTGCCTATCATCACGGTCATGTCGAAGATCGATCAGAATCTGACCGACGTGTCGCGCGTCCTGGGCGCGGGCGAATGGCGCACGTTCTGGCGCGTGACACTGCCGCTATCACTGCCCGGCGTCATTGCCGGCTGCATTCTGACCTACACGGCCTGCATCACCGCTTTCGTGTCGCAGACGCTGATTGGCGGCGCACGCCTCATCTACATGCCTCTGCACATCTATCAGCAGGCGATCGGCGCCAATAATTGGCCATTTGCGGGCGCGATCTCCGTCATCTTCATGGTCGCGGTGCTGCTCATTCTTGCTTTTGTCGGGCCATTAAGCCGCAGGACCGAGGCCTATGCCCGCGCCTAGCCCGGCGATCGACTGGGATGCGCTATCGCTGCGCATCGTGTTCGGCATGTTCACTGCTATTGCGGTCATTCTTCTCGTGGCACCGACGCTCATTGTGCTGCTCACTTCTTTCACCGCCTCGGAGTCGTTGCGCTTTCCGCCGCCGGACTTCTCGCTGCGCTGGTATTACGCGCTGCTGGATGCGGACCAGATGCAGCGCGCGGCGTGGAATACGCTCGTGGTCGCGTTCTGGACGACGCTCATCTGCGTCGTGCTGGGGGCCGGCACCTCCGTCGCAATTGCGCGCAGCCGCGCTAAATGGGTGCGTGCGGCAGATGTGCTGTTCATGTCACCC
>DATCJI010000356.1:0-65768 GCA_036562835.1 Xanthobacteraceae bacterium
CTATCTCGACGCGGGCACAGAGGTGCTTCCAGGGGAACGAAAGTTCCTGGATTACGCCTATCCGCCCACCTATCAGCCTGAGAATGTGGTGACCAATATCGGCGGGCGCGTCGGATGGCATCGCTCGCCGCTACCCGGGCCGTTCTTCCCCACCACGAATTAAAATACCGCGCTGCTGCAATACAGAGGCGACGCGGGCGCACGTTTAAACGCGCGCCCCGTGTCCACGGTCTGGAGGCGTGCACGGCATGAGCGAACATGCCTTGCCCACCACTACGAAGACTAAACGATTGCAGGAGCCGGTAGCTTTTCGGTTGGCTCCGGCTCGGAAGCAGCAGCATCCACCGCGACTACCGCTTTTTCTTCTGCTGCATTAATGGCATCGACCTGCGCGTCCAATTCGCTCTCAAATGCCGATTCCGAAATGGCAATCGTGGGCGACAGAGCAGGCGAAATGAGCTCGGCTCCCTCGTCTCCAGGGGAGGTGAGCATCGGCGGAGCGTCCACATCGCTAGTCTGCCGTTTCGCAGCGGCGGCCGCTTTTTGTCGGTTTACAAAAGAACCGATGACGAAGACGGCGAGCGCTCCAAAGAGACCGCCGGCGGATCCGAAGAGTAGGTTTTCCCAGCGGCTGTTTTTTGCGCTACCTGCAGATCCGGCGGGGCTCAACTGCGCGATCGTCGCCTCGAGCGCGGTAATCTCAGCTTTGGCTTGCTCGAGCTCGCGCGTGACAGCCTCGACATCGACGCTCGCCGTTTCCACCGTCTCGCGCGCCGTTTCGGTGCCTGCTGGGACCTGTTCGAGTTCTGTGGCGCCCGTGCTCCGCGTCGCAGGCTCGGCTTGCGTTTCGGCAATCGTTTCCGCCGCGTCTGCCTGTTTCGCCTGCGGCTCCGCCTCGTCCGTGGGTGCTTGGAGCGTGCCCTGTTCCTCAGGACGCGCGGAACTCAGTCCCGACGTGTTGACGGCGACGGTTCTGAGAGTTCCACGTGCTTTCTGATCGAAGTTGGCGGCCCACAAAAATCCCGTGCCGCTCGCGACACGGTAGACCGGCAATCCTTCCTTTGCGGAGCGCGCAAAGTTGCCCAGGAAATCGATCAGCAACCCTTTCTTTGGACTCTTGCCCTCCGCCAGGATTTTGACGCTCTCGCCGTCGAGTTGCTCGAGCTTGACATCGCCCCACACCGCGATCATCCCATTTCGCACTCCACCGCGCTGCGGCATGTTCATGATGCGTGGGGCTTCGCCAATGCTCCGCGTGTATCGCTGGATTTCGCCCTCAGCCTCATTGCGGGCCAGGAACAGCGGCTCCTGAGTGCGATTGACGTAAACGATGCTGCCATCGCGCGCATGCAGGAGCGAATAGGCAGCCGTATAGGGCCCCCGCCGATCTTTGGCAGGTCGCGCTTTCTGGCACCACGTTAGTCCGTCGAATTGCTCGCTCGGACTACATTTGTATTCGCGATACGACGCGCTGTTGAAATTCAGTTGCGTACCAACAGCGACGCCCTCGACTGCATACTGATTTGACGCTGCCGTTGCACTTCCGGACAAAACCGCCGACGCGAGAACTACAACACCCGTTTTCATTGCCGCTGCCCCCCAATGGTAGACGACACCGGGCAATTATTGCCCACATTATAGCTAAACTGTGGGGGCACCCCTCTTTTCCAGCCTGTATTAAAGATCCGACACCGACGGTTTATCTACTTGTTTTCGCGTGTGAATCTGTGGCCTGCGTGTGGGAAAACCCGTGCCGCGTTGTCACCGCCTGACCGGATCGAAACGTTTTCACCGGGACTTATTGTATTGCCGTAGGATGGACTGCAGGCGAGGAGGCGTGCATGCGCGCAATTGCGGCTCTGGCGATCCTGTTCAGTCTGTTCTTCGCGTTCAGCAAGGAAGCCCGTGCCGACGGGACGTGGTGCGCGAGATATCCCGAGGGAGCCTCGAATTGTGGGTTCTATTCTTTTGCGCAATGTCAGGCGACCGTATCGGGCAGGGGCGGCTTTTGTGAGCAAAACGGAATGTCCCCGCCCCGGCAGCGACGCCGATAGGTCCTAGCGCAGACTGCTCTCCTGCACAGCAGGCTTTGGGTCGAGGATACGCCGCACGTGCGGCAGCACATGATCGGCCACGATGGCTTGGGCCTCGGCCGTGGGGTGAATGGCGCCGCTGTACAGCGCCGCGTAAGCCGGCTGCAGAATGTCGAATATGGGCGTTCCTTCCCGATGTGTATTGGCTGTCAGAAACGCGTCGTTGGGAGTGCGGAAAAGCCGCTAACGGTGAGCATAAGGTAGAGTCGCAGCGGGCGAATAGGGCCGGAATTCGTCCCCGTTTCCAGGCCGGCGAGGCACGCGCATGAGCGACCCATCCGCAATCGCTTGTTTGGGATCGCGGGCGCACAGGCCACGCTTGCTGAATTCGGGAATGTGCTCGGTCACCAGCGCGAAACCCGTTCCGCTGCCCGTCACCAGATGAGCCGGACAATCAGCGCGGCGCTTCGTGCTGGCGATGCTTTCCATGCGCTTCAACAGGTCGTTCAAGAACTGCGCAGTCTCGCCGAGCTGCTCTCGCCTCAGCCGTAAGCCCGGGTGAACATCCATGCCGAGTGTCGGATCCGATCCGCATAGTCCTCCCGCCTCGTCGAACTGGATGGGCTCGTAGGAGGTCTGCACTACGCGCCCCGGCAGGACACCGAAGCCGTCGTGCAGCGCCTCTTTCAGTGCCTTCATGCGCCTGTCGAGCACACTGAGATAGACGCGCGAGACCTGTGGCCCGAAATGCATCGAGGCCCCAAAAAGCCCGGCGATGGGCGCGAGATCGGAAAGCTGTTGGGTGAGGGAAACGCCGCGAGCGCGCAAAAGCCGACGTCGTCACCGCCAATCGAGAGCAGGACCAGATCGATTGGGCGTTTGCGCAGCTGCGGCGGGCACCACGTTTTAACGATCTTCTGTTCGGTAATTTCCGTATGCCCATGCGCATATGTCGGCAGGGTGTAGCTCGTCCGCTGTGGGTGCGGACCGCGACAAATCAGATCAGCGAGCTGATCGAGTTGCGGGGCGACCTTGCGGCCCGGCAGTTCGCGGACACCCTCGCGCGCATTCATTTCTCCAAACAGCCCGCGGTCAATTTCCGCTGCCGAGCAGGCGAAGGTCGCAAAAGTGACGGAGCGATGCCGGTTCTCGAGCGCAAGCTGCATGGCCACGCGCAGCGGATAACCGTATTGCGAGCGGTGACAATCGCGGCTGAGCCAGCGCGCATTGGCTTTTTCAAAAGCGGCAACGAACTCACGCGAGCCGAGCGGGTGATATCGATCGGCCTTCTCATCCTCCATGTAGCGTCGCGGCAAAACGCGCGGATTGGAGTCGCCGGAAGCGAGCCCGTATCCAGGCGCCGGTTTACTGGGAGCGAACCTGGATACCGCATAGGATTGCGCGAGACTGGGATCGTAGACCATTTCGCGCGAGGCACTGAATTGCACCGGCTGATCCGGGTTGCTCTCCCCAGAAGCAAACGAATCGCCGAGCGCGACAATCAGCAAATCCTCGACAATCAGCTCGGGTTCGGAGAGCTCGCGGCCGTCCGGCAAGCTTACGGTTACCGAAATGCCGGAATGCGCGCGCTCGAGCGCGTAGGGCACGTGCGCAATCGTCAGCGTTTCCTTGCACGGCAGCTGCCGCGTTTCCGCCTTGGCGTTCGGCCTGCGCGGCTGCCAGGTCCACACGCACTCACCTGCCCCCTCGCCGATCACTTCGGGTGTAATCCGCAGGTTTACCGTATGTGCATCCGGCAAGACGTAATCTTCCTTGACACGGCCCCACGAATAACTGCGCTCACAGACCGCGGGATAACGGGCTGGGCGTCCGTCTCGGTCATAACAGGTATGGCCGAGCGTTTGCGCTGCCCAGCCCAACCGGCTTTGCTGATAGTGACGGCCCGCGGTGGCCGCGCAGCGATCGGGCGTCGAAGCATCGCGGCAGTCGGGATCATTCAGCGCCCTTTCCGTGCGCCGCACCCAATCGGGTAACGCGATCGGGGAAGCATTGTTGCGCAGGGAAGCGAAGGCCGCTTCATGCAGCGCGAACGGTTTGTGGTCCTTGAAGAAGCGGAAAGGGTTTTCCACTTGCCAGAGCAAGCCGCTGGCCCGGCTTGGACTTATGCCGAGGCTGATAACCGCGCAGATGATCGAAGCGGTCGACGCAAGCGTCCGAATACGCATGCATGGCTCCCAGCCCGTTGCGCGATATGATAGCGCAGGCGCAAAAGCGTTGAAAAAGATCTTTCTCATGTGCGCGTGCACTGGATGGCCGCGCGCACCAAGCGGGTTAACTCGTTGAATTGGACGGCAAATACCCATGTACTCGCGGCGGCCGCGGCGGTGCATGGCAAGAATGTTGAGGCAAATTCGTGACCTTGCGCCGGCGGCGGACAAGCGTGGATCTTGTTTCGCTCGTGCACGGCATCCGCGCTGGCGACCGGTCCGTTATTGCACGTGCGATCACGCTTGTTGAAAGCCGGCGCGCGGATCATCAGAAAGCAGCGCATGATCTATTGCAGCAATTGCTGCCACTGACCGGCAATGCCGTGCGCGTCGGCATCACCGGCGCACCGGGCGTAGGAAAGTCCAGCGCAATCGACGCGCTTGGCACTTACCTCACCGAGCAAGGGCGCAAAATAGCTGTGCTCGCAGTCGATCCCTCATCGAGCCGCACTGGCGGCTCCATACTTGCCGATAAGACGCGCATGGCACGCCTCGCGAATGATGCGAATGCCTTCATCCGGCCCTCGCCCTCCTCCGGCACGCTTGGCGGTGTAGCGGGAAAAACGCGCGAATCGATGCTGATCGCGGAGGCCGCGGGCTTTGACTGTGTGCTGGTCGAGACCATGGGCACCGGCCAATCCGAGATCGCTGTGGCAGACATGACCGACTTTTTCCTGGTGCTGATGCTTCCCGGGGCCGGAGACGAGCTGCAGGGGCTCAAAAAAGGCGTGGTCGAGCTTGCCGATATGATTGCCGTGAACAAGGCCGACGGCGACAATGTCAAGCGAGCCAAAGCCGCCGCGGCGGAGTATCGCGCCGCCCTGCATATCTTGGCGCCGCGGAGCGCAAACTGGTCGCCGCCGGTCGTGACCTGTTCAGCTTTGACCGGAGAAGGAATTCCCGAGTTGTGGGCCGCGGTCCTCGATCACCGCGAGCGCATGGGCAAATCGGGAGAGCTTGAGGCGCGCCGCCGCATGCAGCAAGTGAAGTGGATGTGGGCGATGCTCGAGGAACGGATGTTCGCGCAATTGCGCTCGAGCGCCGCCCTCAAGACCAAGCTGCCCCAGATTGAGGCCGCAGTCGCAGCTGGAAAGATGTCCCCTTCGCTTGCCGTCGAGGAGATCGCCGCCGCGCTCAAGTTGCAGGACGGTTGAACGCGATCCGACTCTCGCTGCGTATCGCGAACTACGAGGTTGGAATGCGGCGAAGTACGATGCTCGTGAAAATTGCTATAGTGAATTTCGCTGACGCTCACTCCATCTTCCACATTCCGGCAGCGTCGGAATGAAAATTGCCAATCTTGCGCTGCAGGGCGGCGGCACTCACGGCGCCTTCACCTGGGGTGTCCTGCACCGCCTCCTGGAAGAGCCTCGGCTCGAAATCGAAGGCATCAGCGCGACAAGCGCCGGCGCGATAAATGCCGTCGTGCTTGCGCAGGGCCTGCTCGCAGGCGGACGCGAGGGCGCCGTACAAGCGCTTTCGGATTTCTGGCGACGCGTCGCGGAGTTCGCGCGGACCAGCCCTCTGCAGCCGTCCTGGTATGACCGGCTCACGCGCAATTATGCACTGACTCATTCTCCGGGCTACGTTTGGCTCGATCTGCTCACCCGGTTTTTTTCTCCATATCAATTGAATCCCTTTAACTACAATCCGCTCAAATCCATGCTGGAGCATGCTGTCGATTTCGAAAGATTACGGAACGAATGCGCCCCCAAGCTTTTTCTGTGCGCGACCAATGTGCGCACCGGCAAGGTCCGACTTTTCACCAATCGGGAAATCAGCAGCGCTTGCGTGCTGGCTTCTGCTTGCCTCCCCTTGCTGCATCAAGCGGTTGAGATCGAAGGCGAGTACTTCTGGGACGGGGGATATATGGGCAACCCTGCCCTCTTTCCGTTGATTTACGAATGCGAAAGCAGGGACATCATCGTGGTGCACATCAATCCGACTGAGCGCCAGCACATTCCAACGACTGCGCCGGAGATCATCGATCGCATCAATGAAATCAGCTTCAATTCCTCTCTTTTCCGCGAGATGCGCGCCATCGCATTCGTCACAAGACTGATCGACGAAGGAAAGATCCCCGATGGCAGCCTCAAGCGCATGCTCATTCACGCCATCGAAGCGGGTGATGTGATGCAGAAGCTGGGCATTACAAGCAAATACAATGCCGATGGGAATTTTCTAGGCCATCTGCACGACACCGGATATAACCGCGCCGACGCCTGGATTGCACAATTTCTGGACCGCATCGGCGTCCAATCGACAGTCGATATTCGTGCAAAATATTTGTGACTTGCACTGGGTTACGTATGCGCGGACGACGTTAACGGCGGTGATAATGAAGCAAGTCGATTTTTATTTCGATTTCGTCAGTCCCTATGCCTGGCTTGCCGTCCACCAGCTGGGGGCCGTGCGCGATTGCACGGGCGCCCGGTTTCGTTTTGTGCCGGTTCTTTTTGCCGGTCTCTTGAACCATCACGCCAATGTCGGACCCGCGGAAATCCCGGCAAAGCGACGTTATACCTTTCAAGACGCCCAGCGGTGGGCAATGCATCTCGGATTGCAATTCAAGAGTCCCCCTGCACATCCATTCAATCCGCTCAAGCCCCTTCGGGTCACATCGGCAATCGAGGATCAAACCAGCCGCGAAACACTTGCGCTGGCGCTTCTCGATGCGGCTTGGAGCGACGGGCGCGACGTCACTTCCGATACGGTGATCAAGGATGTAGCGCACAACACCGGTGTGGACGGAAATGCTCTTGTGGCCAGAGCGCAAGATGACGCGATCAAACGGCAGCTTCAGCAGCAAACGGAAGATGCGGTTGCGGCGGGAGTATTCGGCGTACCTACCTTTATGGTCGATGGGGAGATCTTTTGGGGAAACGACAGGTTGCCCTTCTTGCAGGCATACCTGCAGGGAAAGCTGACGACTGATAAATCGCAAATCGAGTTGATCCTCTCGCGACCGCGGGCAGCCGACCGAGACAGATCCCGGATAACCGACCTCTGAAAATCTGAGCCGCTGATCTCTGAATGCGCACTATTCTCATCACAGGATTCGGCCCATTCCCTGGCGCGCCATTCAATCCGACTGAAGCATTGGCTGCCGAGCTTGCAAAACGGCGCAGCCTCGGCACCGTGCGGCGCATCGCACATGTGTTTCGCGTGAGCTATGCGGCGGTGGATCGCGATCTTCCTGTCCTGCTCGAGAGCGAAAGGCCTGATGCGTTGATCATGTTCGGCCTTGCCGCGCGCACACGCCACCTGCGCATCGAGATGCGGGCGCGCAATGCATTTGCAGTCCGCCTCCCCGATATGGACTGCCGGTACCCTCGCGGCCGTACAATTGTCGATGGCGCGCCTTCAGAGCTGCCCTTGCCAATTCCTTGGCAGCGCCTCTTGCGGGCAGCACAATCGGCAGGCGTCCCCTCCATGCTGTCGCGGAATGCAGGCGCTTATCTGTGCAATTATCTGTGCTGGCAGGCCGCACATGCCGCACGCATGGGCGGGCCTGCAATAACTGCCTTTGTGCATGTGCCCTGCGTCGATCGCGCGCGATGGGCTCACGCCCGGCATTTCCGGATCACGCAGGATGATCTCATGCGCGCGGGCGAAGCCATGATCAGAGCGATCGTTCCGCTCCTCCGCTGACCTGCTTAAGCTTCGATTCATCATGGCGGCTTAGGCTCTCGCTTTCGAGCACTTGCCGTGCATCTCAACCGCCGCCGTGTTCTGTCTGTTCTCGCATCGAGCGCCGCCGCCTCGATTGAATTGAATGTGACCGGCACCGCAGCGCCGAGCCGGCAAGGGCCCCCCGAATACGGGCTCCGCCAAAGCGCCGCTCTCCAACGCGCTATCAATGAATGTGCACGCACGCGCACCCCTCTCGTACTCGCGGCCGGCGTTTACCGCGCGAGCAATCTCACGCTGCCCGCCGGCGCGCACGTATCCGGCACGCGCGGCGCGACCACTCTCACGCTCTTGGGGCCAGGCGCATCGCTGATCACCGGGTCGGGCAGTGACACGATCACGCTCTCCGGTCTTATCTTCGATGGCCGCCGTAATGAGTTGCCCGAGAGAGGAGCGCTCGTACGACTCGAGAACTGTCAGAGCGTGAAGATCGCAGACTGCGCATTCACGGCGTCGGCCGGCTCTGCGTTCATTGCAATTGGCAGTGCGGGCCAGCTCAGCGACTGCACCTTCACGGAAATTGCCGATGTTGCCGTCCACGTTCTCGACTCGCGCGGGTTTCTGATCGCACGCAATCAGATCAGAGACGCCGGCAATGCGGGCATCCAGGTGTGGCGCTCGCGACCGGGGGATGATGGCACGATGATCATCGATAATCGCGTCGAGCACGTGCAAAACCGGCTCGGCGGCTCCGGCCAATATGGCAACGCGATCAATGTGTTTCGCGCCGCGAATGTGATTGTGCGCGGCAATCGCATCCGGGATTGTGCGTTCTCGGCCGTGCGCGGCAATGCGGCCTCGAATCTGCATATCGAAGGCAACAGCATCAGCAATGCGCGCGAAGTTGCCATCTATGCGGAGTTCGGCTTCGAAGGCGCGCTCATTGTCAGCAACGACATCGAGGGCGCGGCGATCGGCATTTCGGTAACGAATTTCAACGATGGGGGCCGGCTTGCGGTGGTGCAAGGCAACATCGTTCGCAATCTGCTGGCGCGGCGACCCGCCGGCACCGATCCGGCGGACGGTGCGGGCATTGGCATTGCGGTCGAGGCTGATACGGCAGTGAGCGCCAATATCGTCGAGAATGCGCCAACAGCCGGCATCGTGCTGGGCTCGGGCCCTTATCTGCGTGACGTCGCAGCCACAGGAAATATTGTGCGCAAATGCGCGATCGGCGTGGCCGTCTCGGTTGCGCCCGGCGCGGGTACTGCACTGATTGCCAATAACGTCATTTCAGATACTGGCAGAGGTGCCGTCGTGGGAATGCTTCGCTCGAGAGCGGTAACGGGCGATCTCACCAAAACCGGCAGCGAGCAGTATGGCCAGGTGACGATCAGCGGCAATCGCGTGCAATAGCATGGTGCCCTGCGCTAGCATGATGGCGGTGTTTGTCGCGGCCACGTCTTCTTTTCGGCCCAACAACGATGCGGACACGTGTCAAGCCGAGCATGCCGCAGCTTAACGATTTTTAATGCGCGACCGTGTCGCATTGCCCGTGTAAGAACCCCCGCGTAGAGCTATATCTGAGCTTATCAGTTCATTCGATTGATGCGCCCGCAGCTTCGCAACGTGCTCCTCGCTGTTCTGGCTCTCTTCATCGTTCCGCTTGCCGCACATGCGGCGCTCTACGCAACCAAGCAGCATCCGCGCAGCTATCGCGATGCCGACTGGTCGAGCGTCGGCATGTTGCCCCCCGCGACCGCAGACCGCGAAGCCCGTCTGATTGTCTTTACCGGCCGCACCGGCCGGTGGAAGGGCATTTTTGCCGTGCACAGTTGGGTCGTCTTCAAGCCGCAGAATGCCACGCAATGGAGCCGCTATGACGTCGTCGGATGGGGCCAGCCCGTCCGGTTCAACGCGTGGGATCCGGACGGCCGCTGGTTCGGAGATACGCCGCGCGTGCTGGCCGACATCAGGGGGAAAAAGGCGACTGCGCTCATTGCGAAGGTGCAGGAGGCGATCCGCGCCTACAGCTACAGTCATTCCGGCGACTATCGCATCTGGCCGGGTCCCAACAGCAATACCTTTACGGCTGCCGTTCTCCGGGCTGTGCCGGAGCTTGAAATTACATTGCCGCCGAATGCTGTGGGCAAGGATTTCCGCAGTGTTCCCTATGTGGGCTTGACCGACAGCCGGACGGGGGTCGAGGCGTCGTTGTGGGGCCTGCTTGGAATCAAGCTTGGATGGGTCGAGGGCATCGAATTTAATTTCCTTGGCCTCGTTACCGGTGTCGACCTGCGTCATCCCGCGTTGAAGCTTCCGGGCTTTGGCCGTCTTGGCTTCGACGACGGGAGCGCAATTGCCGCTCCCCTCCCCGCACGATAACTCGTCACACAAATTTGTTGGGACACACGCATTGCGTGTGCGAAGCTGCCGTCATGCGCGATACGCATCATCTGCAGCATCGGCTTGAGCAGATCGTATTTCCGTCGGTGCGCCGGCGCCGACTCGAGACCCTGCAGGTCAATGTCGGCTACCGCTGCAACCAGTCCTGCATTCATTGTCACGTCAATGCGGGACCCAGACGCAAGGAGGAAATGTCGGCTGCGGTCGCCGACGAAGTGCTCGCTTTCCTGGCACGCAACCCCATTGCGACGCTCGACATCACCGGGGGTGCGCCCGAGCTTAATCCGCAATTTCGCCGAATGGTCGTGGCGGCACGGCAAATGCAAATTAAGGTGATGGACAGGTGCAACCTGACCATTCTTGAAGTTCCCGGCCAGGAAGATCTGGCCGGGTTTCTGGCGAACTCTCAGGTGGAGATCGTGGCCTCCATGCCGTGTTACCTGGAGAGCAATGTCGATCGGCAGCGCGGCACAGGCGTGTTCGAGAGCTCGATCCGCGGTCTCAAAAAGCTGAACGCGCTTGGCTACGCCCATGACCAAGCAGGGCTCGTCCTCAATCTCGTCTACAATCCCCAGGGAGTAGCATTACCGCCACCCCAGGCGAGCCTCGAGGCGAAGTACCGGCGCGTGCTGCGCGAGCGGTACGGGATCGTGTTCAACCGGCTCTATGCGCTGACCAATATGCCTATTCAGCGATTTGGCGCATTCCTGATCGCCAATGGTGAGCTGGATAAATATCTCGATGTGCTGCAGCACGCGCATGTCGCTGAGAACGTGAACAGTGTGATGTGCCGCGATCTGCTCTCGGTGGACTGGCAGGGCTATGTCTACGATTGCGACTTCAATCAAATGCTCGGGCTTCCATTGCTGGATGCGTTGGGCCGGCCCATCCGGCTTTCGGAGCTGGCTGCTGCCGAGTTGGAGGGCCGCTGCATTCGCGTCGCCGGACACTGTTACGGCTGCACCGCGGGCCAGGGCTCGAGTTGCGGTGGCGCACTGAACTAATTCGGGAGAAGGACCGGGGCCGCATGCTCTAATGTCCAGGCTCTCCATCGTCATTCCAGTACTGAACGAGGGCGAGCGCATCGCAACGGCGCTCGACGCACTCGCGGGCCTGCGCGCGCTTGGTGTTGAGGTGATCGTGGCCGATGGAGGAAGCGGCGATACTACCGTGCAACAGGCACGCCTGCGCGTTGACCGGCTGGTGTCAGCGCAGCGCAGCCGCGCGCTGCAGATGAATGCCGGCGCTGCGTGCGCGTCCGGTGACGTGCTTCTGTTTCTGCACGCCGATACGCAGCTGCCTGCCGACGCCCATCACGTGGTGCTCAACGGTCTCGAACGTTCGGGCCGACGCTGGGGCCGCTTCGATCTCAGCATAGATAGCCGGCATCCGGTTCTGCTTGTGGTTGCGTTGCTGATGCGTTGGCGCTCGCGGCTGAGCGGCATAGCCACGGGTGACCAGGCCATATTTGTCCGCCGAGACGCTTTTCACGCCGTCGGCGGCTTTCCCGAGCTGCCGCTGATGGAAGACATCGAGCTCTGCAAGCGCCTGAAAAGGCTCGGACGCCCCTTGTGCCTGCGCGAGCGCGTGGTCACTTCCGCGCGCCGTTGGGAAAAGAATGGAATATTGCCAACGATCGCGCTGATGTGGCGGCTGCGCGTTGCCTATTTCTTCGGAGCCGATCCCAAGACGCTTGCACACCGTTACGGCTATGACTGAGCCGGTCGCCATTGGCATCCTCGCCAAGGCACCCATTCCGGGTTTCGCCAAAACCCGGCTGATCCCGGCGCTCGGCACGGAGGGCACCGCGCTATTGCAGGCCCGCCTCATCGAGCGAGCGGTCGCAAGCGCGTGTGCAGCCGCAGTTGGACCTGTGACTTTATGGATCACCCCGCGCGAGGCTCAGGATGCGTTCTCACAATTGTGCATGCGGCACCCGATAAACATCGCCTACCAGGTTCATGGCGATCTTGGAGCGCGCATGTATGCAGCGGCGGAGGCAGCAAAAGAATGCGTTCTGCTCATCGGCACGGATTGCCCGGCGCTCGAAGCGAGCCATCTCAAATCGGCGGCCACAATTCTGCGCAAGGGAACTGATGCAGTGCTCGTGCCCGCCGAAGACGGAGGTTACGTCCTTATCGGCATGCGATGTGCCCACCGCGCGCTGTTTTCTGGACTGCCGTGGGGCACGCCCCAAGTTCTCGACGCAACGAGACGGCGCCTCAAGGAGTCAGGGCTGAGCTGGGAGGAGCCGTTTGTCCTGTGGGATCTGGACACGTCCGCAGATCTCGCGCGCCTGCGCAAAGGACAGCTTGCTTCGCTTCTTCTGCCGGAATCGATTGGCTAATCATTCTTTCGAAACCCGCAGCACATTGCGCCATGGTTTGTTTGCTGGATATACTTTCAGCATTCGTTCCGCGCCTGGTGGTTTGGTACCCCCTGGGTTAGCGGGGGCGTGGAGCAGGGCTCGTGCCAGCTCCACGCCACTCTGCCTTCTCTCCATCGCCTCCCGTTCTCTCAGTCACCATATGTCGCCCCTGCCCAGAGGCTGGGCGCCGCACGCTCGTACTGCTTCGGGCGAACCACCTCCGCGCCGAGAACCTGGGCCGCCTGCCATCCCCAGTGTGGATTGTCGAGCATGGCGCGGGCGAGCGCGATCATGTCGGCGTGGCCCTCGGCAATGATTGTTTCCGCCTGTTTTGGTCTCGCGATGAGACCCACGACGCGCGTGGCCATCCCCGTTTCCTTTTTCACCTTTTTTGCAAATTCCACATTCATATTCGCGACCAGGCTGGGACGGGCATCGGTACTGATCCCGCCTGAGGAGATGCAAACGAAATCGACGCCGACATCCTTCAGAGCCTGGGCGAATGTCACGGCGTCCGCAGGCGTGAGTCCTGCTTCCTGCCAATCGTTACCCGTGATGCGCGCGCCCAATGGCATCCGTTTAGGCAAAGCCGCACGTACCGCAGTGGCGATCTCGAGCGGATAGCGCATGCGGGCGCTCATGGCGCCGCAGTAGGCGTCCTTACGCTTGTTAGAGATCGGCGAGAGGAAGCTGTGCAGCAAGTAGCCGTGCGCGCAGTGAAGCTCGACTGCATCGACGCCGGCACGTAGCGCGCGTTTTGCCGCAGCCACAAAGGCATCGCGCACGCGTTCGAGATCGTCCGGCGACATTTCACGGGGCGCCGGCCAGCCTGGACCGAACGGAATGGCCGATGGCGCGATCGTCTCCCAGGAATCCTCGGCCGCCGCGAGGGGCTGGCCGCCCTCCCAAGGCCGACGCGCCGAGGCCTTGCGTCCCGCATGCGCGAGCTGAATGCCGATCTTTGCGCCGCTGTACCTGCGGCAATGCGCCAGCACGCGCGCGAGCGCCGCCTCATTGTCATCCGAATAAAGGCCGAGGCACCCATGCGTGATGCGCCCGCGCCGCTCGACGCCGGTTGCCTCGACCACGAGAAGGGACGCCCCGGAATTCGCGAGCGCGCCAAGGTGGGTGAGGTGCCAGTCCGTCGCACTGCCGTCGTCGGCGCTGTACTGACACATCGGAGAGACGACGATGCGATTTGCAAGATCAAGCCCGGCGAGACGAATGGGCGAAAACAGCGCAGAAGCCATTGTGAATCTCTCAATTGTCGGGATAAGAAAATAAGGAGTAGCCCGGATTGAGCGCGGGCGAAATCCAGGATCGTCTACCGCGAAGAACTCTCTCGGCTTGCGCGTCCGGTCAGACCCCGCGCATTTACGCCGCCGCGCGCCGATCCTCCTCGGGAGGCGTCGGAGCAATTTCGCTCCAGCGCGCGCTCATCGCCATGGCTTCGCGCATCCGCCGCAGAAACTCTTCTTCGGAAAAAGAACGCTTCCAGCGTCCTGTTTCGCAGAGCTCGACGAAATGTGCCAGGCGACGCTCGGCGAGCGCACGCCATTTGCGCGAGACTTCGTCAAGGTGCGCACAACGTGCTTGCGGCATGGCAGCCCCCAACCCGATGGCGAATACCGAGTTGCGACTCGATCGTCGCGGCAGCATCACGCGCAGGCAACGCCACAATGATCGGACGCACTGTCCGTGCCCGAAACACACACCGAATCAGTGGAGCGCAGGTTTTCGCTTTGCCATGGCAGAACGGCGACAGCACGCAAGGGGCGATAAAAACTGACCCGCCCGGACGGGGAAATCCGGGCGGGTCGCTTTGATCGGCGCAGGGGATCGGGGGGGCGTGAGCGCCGATCGGGGGCTGTAACTTGTGGCCTTGTCGGCTCGTTTGGCTATTAGTCGCGCCCTGCGTTGAAAAGGTTCAGTCAAGTTTCCCAGTCCGCCGAAAAAATGAAAAGCGGCCGGACCGGACATTCGCATTGGCATCATAAGCCGGCAAGCCGGTATCCCAGTAGCCGCTCTGGGGGCGCCAGCTCTGGTGGCCGAGGAGTAATGATCACCCGCATGGGCGGGCGATAACAGGCCAATGGTTTGCAGGGATGATTGAAAAATAACGACTTTTTGATTGACGCTCAGTTTGCCGCCGCAACGAAGCCGATGATTTTCGATTGCTCCTGCATGCTGCGGACGATCTTCGCTACTTCGGTGGAGGGAAGCTTCGTTTCGGCCAGGCGGAGCCGATACAGAGAGCCTCCGGCACTGAGCGGACCTTCAACAAGGCTTGCCCTGTACGAGCCCAGGAAATTGGTGATCTCCGCGGCGGTTGCCTGCGGGGTAAAGCGCACAAGCGCAAATGAGCCGTCCGAGCTAACGCTCGCAAGCTTGGGGGCCGCACCATCTTCCTTCATCACAACCGTTGCAATCACTGCCGCCTGGACGAAAATTGCGGCCACGGCTGCTGTTGCTGCCCATGCGAGCGTACGGGGCTGAAAGCCCGAAAGGAACTTTGTAATCCGATCTGTCAGGTCAATCCGAGGGCGCGGAGTGCGGGCCTCCTCAGCCTCGATGGCGGCGAATAGTTTTTCCATGCATCGCGTCGACGGCGCCCCAAGCGTTTCGTTGAGGTGCACCGTTTCAGCAAGTTCCTCGCGCACCAAGTCGTAGCGGCGGGCCAGTTCCCGGTCACGGGCGAGCGCCCGCTCGACGCGTTCAGCCTCGCGCTTGGTCAGCGTTCCAGTCGCATGCCAGGGCAGCAGGCACTCCAGCTCGTGGCGTTCGGGCTCGGTGTTCATCATGTCCATGGACAGTCCTTGTTGTTTTTGCCGCCCTGAGCAGGATGCACCCGACCTGTGCCTGACATCAGAAGACCCTTCCGAAAGGCGCGTAGGCGCCGCCCGGTGGAAGATGCAGGTTAGTCGCGCAGGTCCCCCCCTGGGTTCAGGGCTTTGCCACAATCGCAAAGCCGAGAACGCGGTATTGCATCACAGATAAAGGAGGCAGGAATTGGGGTGCCCCCTTCCATACTTGCTAAGCTTCTGAAGCAAAATGTTTTTTTGGCTAGGCTTCCGACCCGAAACTTCTCAGGTGCCGATGCGGAGGGGGGAATGCAGTTTTCGAAGGGCTGCAATGACGGAAAGGGCTGTAATACGGCCGGTCCTTGGGTTTTCGGAGGGCACATTCTCGATGGACAGGTGGAAATTCGCTGAGTCGCTCTGCACCTCGATCATATGGCAGTTTCGATCGATGGCGGGATCGGCCCAGATTTCGATGGTGGTGCGATCCGGGCCAATACCAGCAAGAGAGAGGGCGGCAGCCACGTTGACGTTGGCGGGAAATCCGGCGGCTGCCTCCCGGGCACTCCCGGAAAAGACGCGTTTGGCCTCATTCAACCCTTCCACCGAAATGTCATGGGCCAAAAGGTATGGTGCGCCCGCCAAGCCGTCCGGCGGCTTGCGGGTCACCATGCGCACCGACTGAATGTGCCCTTCCGCAGCGGCTGTGACTGCATCAAGACCGAGCAGCGCGCCTGTGGGGACACTGATTTGTCCGCCGCGCTCTTTGGCCAGAGCGATCAGCTCGGGCCGTGGCAACAGCGCTCCAGCCGACAAAACCATGACGGCTTTGCCGGCCTCCAGCATCGGCCGGCAAATATCCTCAAAGGCGTGGGCCGGGGCACATTCAACCACCAGATCGGCATTGAGGGGCAACTGCACTGTCTGGACGACCGGGCAGCGAATACCCTCGGTATCAAGCCAGCACCGCGCTTTGGTCCGATCGCCTACTGCGACACAGGCAAGCTCGAGGCCCGGGATGCCGTCGGCAAGCTTGCGCGCGAGCACGCGCCCAATCGCGCCCAGACCGGCTATTGCAACCCGGGTCGCCAGCGGCTCGACTCCTCAATGCATGGCCCGTACAGGAACTTCTACGCGGGGTCTGCACTCCTCTCAAGAAGCGGAAAGCGATCATACGGAGAGCAACATTGATGTTTGCACGAAAGATTGCGGCTGCGCTTGCGCTGGTCGTTTTATTGAGCGGCATTGGAATGGCACAGGAGTTTCCGAACAAGCCGCTCACCATGATCATCCCGTTCGCGGCGGGTGGCCCAACCGATGTGCTTGGAAGAGTCGTGGCGCAGCGAATGAGCGAAATTCTCGGCCAACAGGTGATTGTCGAGAACGTCGGCGGCGCGGGCGGGATGACCGGCTCCAAGCGTGTCGCCGATGCAGCACCCGACGGCTACACGTTTGTGCTCGGCACGGTCGGAACGCACGCACAGGGCCAGACCCTTTACAAGAAGCCGCTCTACAACGCCGTGACCGACTTCACCCCGGTCGCCCTGTTGGCAGAAGTGCCCATCGTGCTGATTACGCGCAAGGATCTACCGGTGAGCAGCCTCGGCGAGTTCATCGCCTACGCGAAGGCCAACCAAGGCAAAATGCAGTTCGGGTCGGCCGGCGCCGGATCTGCGACCCATCTTGGCTGTGTGCTCCTCAATCATGTGATCGGCGTTGACGTCACGCACGTGCCGTATCGCGGGACTGGACCGGCCATGGGTGATCTGCAAGGGGGCCGCATCGACTATCTGTGCGAGATCGTCACCACGGCAAAGCCGCAGATCGACGGGGGCACGGTGAAGGCGATTGCGATACTGACGAGGGAGCGATCGACAGCCCTGCCCAAAGTACCGACCGCGCTGGAACAGGGCACTGATGTCCAGGCCTATACCTGGAATGCCATCTTCCTGCCGAAGGATGCGCCGCCCCCGATCGTTGCAAAGCTCAACGGCGCGGCCATCGAAACGTTGAAAGCACCGGCCGTGCGCGAGCGGCTCGAAGGGATGGGCGCTCAGCTCGTCTCGGAAGATCGCGCCAGCCCGCAATATCTCGCCTCCTTTGTGAAGAACGAGATCGACAAATGGGCTGCGCCGATCAAGGCAAGCGGCGTCAGCGTGGAATAGCCGCTCTACCCAAGCTCGATCTCGCCATCCACCTCGTGAGAGAGGCCGACTTTGTCAAGCGTTACCCGCGCCTTTGCGGAAAGGCGTTCATTTCCCTTGAGCCTGCCCTGCGATAACGCCTCTCTTACCGCCTTCTCGATCTCGCGTTGCGCAGTGACACCGAGCACCTTGAGAAACTTTCGCACGCTGGTGTTCAGGGCATCTTCGTTCATGATCGGCTCCAATCCATTGCATCCGAAGCGCTTTTGGCTTACGCGCATGAGCTTAACAAGCGCACAGGATAAAACCGCTTTCCGGGACGCCGTGAGCGCGTGATGTCGGGCCAAGCACTCGAGGAAACGACGCTCTGGCGCTTTTCGCTCCTTCTCTACGCAAAACCGAATGTTGCGAATGCCTGCCTTGCGCTCCAGGATGAAGTGGGCGCCGATATCAATCTGTTGCTGTTCCTGCTCTGGGAAGCGACCCAGGGACGCCGGGTTTCACTGCAGGAGCTCGAGGACGTTGAGGCGCAGATTGTGTGTTGGCGTGACCGCGTAGTGGTGCCTTTACGCGCCGTACGGCGCTATTTGAAGGTCGCTCCTCCGCCCGGCGATCGTGAGCGGGTCGAAGTATTCCGTACCAGGATCAAATCGCTCGAGCTTGAAGCCGAACGGCTGCAGCAAGCCGCCATCTACGAGTGCGCACAGGCCTCTCTGCACAGCCACCAAGAATGCGCAGTGCAGGAAGCGGCGCGCGCGAATTTGCACGTCCATGCACAGCTTCTGGGCACCACGTTTCGGCCTGGAGCGGTGGAGACGCTGTTTGCAGCGCTCGCAGCATTCGAGCGCAATCGGGAGGAGTAAGGATGGACAAGGAGACCTACGATCGCGGGCTGGCCATGCGCCGAAAAGTGCTCGGCGAGGAATACGTGGACCGTGCACTCAAGAGCGCCGATGATTTCAACCGCGATTTTCAGCGCATCGTGACGCAGTATTGTTGGGGCGAGACGTGGGGCGACACCACGCTCACCCCGCGCGAACGCTCGATCCTCAACCTCGGCATGATTGCCGCGCTCGGCAAGATGGAGGAGTTTCAGACGCACGTGCGCGGCGCCTTGGGCAACGGCTTAAGCCAGAACGAAATCCGGGCGGTACTTACGCAGATCGCAATCTACTGCGGCATCCCGGTCGGCGTTGATTGTTTCCGGCTGGCGAAGGCCGTGCTGAGCGAGGCAAAAAAGGGTTAGCTGGGACGAAATACGCTTCGCTACGGCGGCGTCTCAGCGCTTCACCCGCACGCGCACCAATGCGGCTGTGCCGTCAAAACCGGCGCCGTCGTGCTTGGCGCGCCACTTGGGCCCAGGCCCGCGCATGTAGTGCAATTCCGGCCGATACGGATCGAAGACGATCCTGGCCAGGTTGTGCACAAGGTCGCTCAGGTGCGCCCTAATCGGCAGGCGGAACGCTGAAGGCCGCTCGATCTTCATGAACCCCTCCGTGCTCTAGTCGCTCCGTTCGCCTTGCCCCCTACACGGCGCGGCGGCAAAGCAGTGCCTTGGGTCAGCCGCCATTGTCGAACCAAATTTGTTAAAATCCAGTACAAATTCGCCTGCGATTTCAAGTTTGTCGCGAACCGTTGCAAAAAAGCTACGCAAACGGTTAACAGCTGACTGGGCGAAAGCCACATACACTCGATGTGCCTCTCCCCAGCTTCCCGGGAGGGGGAAAGCGCGGCACCTTGTGGCACCGTCAGGCGGTCGCTAAATCGGCTGCGAATTCCCCCGAAATGAGGGCTCGGCAATGCGCGAATTTGCGCGCCGCGAGCCGTTTCACGCAGGCAGCAGAACCTATGGCCCGTCAGTTCATCTATCACATGCAAGGTCTCACGAAGACCTATCCGGGAAACCGCAAGGTTCTGGAAGACGTCAACCTCTCCTTCTATCCGGACGCGAAAATCGGCGTGCTCGGCGTGAACGGATCCGGCAAGTCGACGCTCTTGCGGATCATGGCGGGCGTTGACAAGGAATTTTCCGGCGAAGCCTGGGTTGCGGAAGGCGCGCGCGTGGGGTTGCTCGAGCAGGAGCCGCGGCTCGATCCGTCAAAGAACGTGCGCGGGAACGTGATGCAGGGGGTAGCGCCTCAACAGGCGCTGCTCGACCGCTACAACGAGCTCGCCATGAACTATTCCGACGAGACAGCGGACGAGATGACCCGGCTGCAGGATGAGATTGAGGCAAAGGGCCTCTGGGACCTCGAGTCCAAAGTCGATCAGGCGATGGAGGCGCTGCGCTGCCCACCCGACGATGCCGATGTGGAAAATCTGTCAGGTGGCGAGCGCCGCCGTGTCGCCCTGTGCCGGCTCCTTCTCGACCAGCCCGACCTTCTTTTGCTCGATGAGCCCACGAACCACCTCGACGCGGAATCCGTGAACTGGCTGGAAGGCCATTTGCGGAACTATCCCGGCGCCATCCTGATCGTCACCCATGACCGCTACTTCCTCGACAATGTCACCGGGTGGATTCTCGAGCTCGACCGCGGCCGGGGCATTCCCTATCAGGGCAACTACTCAGCGTGGCTCGTACAGAAGCAGAAGCGGCTCGAGCAGGAGGGACGCGAGGAAGAGGCGCGACAGCGCACGCTGGCGCGCGAGAGCGAGTGGATCGCGGCTTCCCCCCGCGCCCGACAGGCCAAATCCAAGGCCCGCTACCAGCGGTACGAGGAGCTGGTGAGCCAGGCCGCACAAAAGACGGCACAAACCGCGCAGATCGTGATCCCGGTCGCCGAGCGCCTGGGGAACAACGTGATCGATTTTACCCATCTCAAAAAAGGATACGGCGACAACCTGCTGATCGACGATCTCACCTTCAAATTGCCGCCCGGCGGTATCGTTGGTGTCATCGGTCCAAACGGCGCCGGCAAGACTACGCTCTTCCGCATGATCGTCGGGCAGGAGAAACCGGATGCCGGATCGATCAGCGTCGGCGAATCGGTTCACCTCGGGTACGTTGATCAATCCCGTGACGCGCTCGCCGCGAACAAAAATGTGTGGGAGGAGATTTCCGCCGGTAACGACATCATTCATCTGGGCAAGCGCGAGGTGAACTCGCGCGCCTACTGCTCGGCCTTCAATTTCAAGGGCGCGGATCAGCAGAAAAAGGTGGGGCAGCTCTCGGGCGGCGAAAGGAACCGGGTGCATCTCGCCAAGATGCTCAAATCGGGCGCCAACCTGCTGCTACTCGACGAGCCCACGAACGACCTGGACGTCGATACCCTGCGGGCGTTGGAGGGAGCGCTCGAGGATTTTGCCGGCTGCGCCGTCATCATCAGCCACGATCGCTGGTTTCTCGACCGCATCGCTACGCACATCCTGGCCTTCGAAGGTGAAAGTCATGTGGAATGGTTCGAAGGCAACTTTCAGGAGTACGAGCGCGACAAGATGCGGCGGCTGGGGACTGATTCGACCATTCCAAAGCGCATCAAGTACAAAAAATTCACGCGCTGAGTTGCTGATCCCACCTGCCCAATGCCGTGGCGCTGGCCGTATCACCATTTCTTGATCGCGCGCCGACGCTGCACACGAAAGCATGCGCGGGCGCTTGTACTTGGTGATTCATAGAAGAATCAGACAATTGGCCCGTAGTCGCCAAAGTTGAACCTGACGATCCGTTAATCCTCAGCGGGGCATGTGCTTGTCTAACGTAAGTTTAACTTGCCCCGTCGCGGTTTTGGTTCTGTATTCCGACCATAGGGCGTATGGAGGGATATCAGTCATGTGGAAAGGGATAGTGGCGGGAACGGCGGCACTTGCGATTGCCGGAACCTCGCTGGTCTACGCGCAGCAGCGCGGCTGGCATGAGGGCCGGCATGGACCGCCGAGCATCGAGGATATGCGGGCATTCGGGGAAGCGCGCCTTGCCGGACTTAAAGCCGGACTTACTCTGAATGCCGACCAGGAGAAGAACTGGCCGGCTTTTGAGCAAGCAGCGCGAGAGCTGGCAAAGCTGCGTCTCGACCGAGTCAATGCCATGCGCAACGCTCCACCCGCAGCGGATCCAGTCGATCGGCTCCGCCGCCGTGCCACAGCCATGTCGGACACCGGGGCTGCCTTGAAGAAACTCGCGGACGCCACAGATCCCCTGTACAAGAGTTTGGACGACGGCCAGAAGCGCCGCTTTGCAATGCTCAGCCACCTGGGCGGGTCCCACCACGGAGACCGGGGCGGCTGGAGCCGTGACGGCGGCCACCGCTGGGGGCCACGCGGCATGGGCGGATCCGGAGAAGAGCGCTCTGGCGGAGAGCGGCTATAGTTGCCATATTAAGGGGCTAACGCCGGCGGTCGCACTCCCAGCCCCCCGACACGATCGCCGACGTACGGGAGCCGCCGGGTCCCCACCCGGCGGCTTTCCTTTTGCGGAAGTCACGTCTTGTTGCGCGCGGGACTTGTCGCTATCGGTGGAGGCTCCGAGCCCATACGAGATTCGGGACGGGGCGCATAGCTCAGTTGGTAGAGCAGCTGACTCTTAATCAGCGGGTCCTAGGTTCGAGTCCTAGTGCGCCCACCATTTTCCTCCTTTGCACCTTTCGATTACTGCGAAGCGTTTGCTCCATGGCGCGTATGCGCGCCGCTCATAGCCGTTACGACTGGATCACTGTCGAGCTGTAGTGATAAGGCCGCAGGAACGATCCTGAGATATCAGCGTTCCACTGAGCGCTTGATGGTTATACGCGAGCGCGTGGGCGGCAGAATACCGCGCAAAATTATTTTTCAGCACAACAGGAGGAGTAAGATGGCAAAGCCTGCACCCATACGCGTACATGGCCGCCAAGGCAGCCAGCCGTGGCTGCACCAGCATGGCAGGGAAATTCAGGCTTTTGGGACCATCCGGCAATTTCCGCTGGGTCTATCCTATGATGCCCGGGCCTATTCCTGTCAGCGCCTGAACCAGATCCTGTGCGACAGCCCAATTCTATTTGCGTTGTACAAGAAGCACCACTGGCTCATGCGTGGCGCCACGTTTTACCAACTGCACCTATTGCTCGATAAACATGCGGGTGAGCAGATCAAATTGATCGATGAAATCGCCGAACGCGTGCAGACGCTGGGGGGCATCGCCGTGGGCGATCCGAGGCACGTTGCGGAGATCACGCGCGTGCCGCGGCCCCCGAATGGATGCGAGGAAGTGCCGGCCATGCTTTCGCGCCTGTTGGAGGCGCACGAGCTTATTCTTATCGATGCGCACGACGCGGCGAAAAGAACTGCCGACCAGGCAGACGATGGAACCAACGACCTGATCGTCTCGGACGTGATCCGCACGAACGAGCTGCAAGCGTGGTTTCTGGCCGAGCATCTGGTGGACACGCCCCTCGTGCGCGCGTGAGGCGTCACGGCTCTCAGGACCCTTCGCTGCACACCTATGCTCGGGGCGCGTACCGCTCCTCGCGCCTGAGATTTGTCAGATCAGGAATGTCGCGGCGCTAAGTTAAGGCGCTTGCATCGGGGGTGCCGAATGGTCGCCACGATAATGCCGTTCCTCGTTTAGTGCGGCTTCGCTCCAGACCCGGGAGAGCTCGATGAGCTTTTGTCGGACCTCTGCTCGATCCGCCTTTTCGGCCAGCTGCAGGCATTCGCGCGCGTAGGCGTGATACTTTTTCGCTTCGCAGGACATGACACCGCACAACCCGAAACAGCGCATTGTGTGCGCACAAGAGCCCGCCCGCATTCAAATGGGTTAATGCGGCGGCAAATATTCAAAGGAAGCTCGCCTCCGCCGTCGCATACATTCAATGACGGGCCGGCCATTGCTTCTTCGCACCGCAGTCTTATGCGCAGATTAGACGCGTATCGCCGATGAAAGAGCTGCTGCCATTATGGCCGGCTCGCCTCTCCCTTCGCCATGAAAGGTGCACAATGACCGATCCAAAGTGTGCAGGGGGCGTACGCGATGTTGCAGCGGCTGCAGAAATATGCCGGGGGTACGAGCTTTGACCCGGAGGCGATCCGCATCCTGTCTGCCGCCTTCGAGGAGGCGTGGCAGGCGTTGCTGCGCAGCGGGGCCAAATTCGGCTCCGATCGGCGTGCCGAGGAAGCGCGGGACACGCTCGCGAAATACATGATCGAGCAGGCAAAGCAGGGGGAATTGGATCAACGACGCCTGCAGGAAGGCGCGCTGTTGCATTTCATGCGTTCAAATCTGCGCAGCCTGCCGCGCGACTGAGAGCGGGCCCCGCTCCCGATAAAGCCTTAATAGGCCAGAGCGCTCAATACCATCGTGCAGGCGAATATGGCTCCCAGAGCCAAGGCAAAGATTCGCGTAATGTCGTTCTCACTCATACCCAGCCCTCCACACTCCAGGAGTTTGGTCGCTGCAGCATGGCTGCAGGTTCAATGTAGCGGGTTGGGCAACCAAGCTACGTGCCTCGAGCGGGTGAACAATAAAGAGGGTTAAAGCCGCCCAATGCCTGCGACAATTGCGCTGCCGTGTGACCATTGAGACACTGCTGCCAAGACCCCTCGCATTCGACTAGAATTCAGAAAAACAGGCAGGCCAGACCGCCGTCGGGGAGGCGGGTGACGGCGCGACAGAGGGAGAAAGCGCGATGCGTCCAGTTTTTTGCGCAGGCATTGGTCTTTTGACGACCATGCTGGCGTCAGCTGCTGCGGCCGCCGCCGAGGAAGGAAAGCCGGGCGGCATCCTGAAGATTTACCATCGTGACAGTCCGGCCAGCGCCTCCATACACGAGGAAGCCACCTATTCCACGAACATCCCGTTCATGCCGGTTTTCAACAACCTGGTGATCTTCGACCAGCACACTCCCCAGAACAGCGAACAATCGATCGTTCCGGAGCTCGCCAGCAGCTGGTCCTGGAACGAGGACAAGACCAGGCTGACCTTCCGGCTGCGTGAAGGCGTGAAATGGCACGACGGCAAGCCTTTCACCAGCAAGGACGTCAAATGCACCTGGGACTTGCTGATGGGGAAAGCCAAGGACAGCTTCCGCAAAAACCCGCGGCAGGGATGGTATTCCAACGTGGCGGACGTCTCACCGAACGGCGATTACGAGGTGAGCTTCAACCTCAAGCGGCCCCAACCCGCACTGCTCTCGCTGCTCGCTTCCGGCTATTCCCCCGTGTATCCGTGCCACGTCTCGGCGCGCGACATGCGGCTGCACCCAATCGGGACCGGACCGTTCAAATTCGTCGAGTTCAAGCAGAACGAATCCATCAAAGTCACGCGCAACCCGGACTATTGGCGCAAGGGTCGGCCCTATCTGGATGGCATCGAGCTCACCATTATCCCGAACCGTTCGACCGCAATTCTTGCATTCGTCGCCGGACGGTTCGACATGACCTTCCCCGCCGAGGTGACGCCTGCGTTGATGCGAGACATCAAGTCCCAGGCGCCGCACGCGGTCTGCCAGATGGTCCCCACCAATGTCAGCATCAACCTGATCGTCAATCGGGACGCGGCGCCTTTCAACAATCCGGAGCTGCGGCGTGCCATGGCGCTTGCGCTTGATCGCAAGGCGTTCGTCGACATTCTTACCGAGGGCACAGCAAAGATCGGAGGCACGATGTTGCCCGCGCCCGAAGGCGTATGGGGCATGCCCAACGATATGCTTGCCACGCTCCCCGGATACGGGCCCCACGTGCAGAAGAACCGGGAAGAAGCCCGCAAGATCATGCAGTCGCTCGGCTACGGTCCCGACAAGCGTCTCAATGTCAAAATATCCACCAGGAACGTCTCCGTTTACCGCGATCCTGCGGTAATTCTCATCGATCAGCTCAAGGACATCTATGTCGATGGCGTGCTCGATGTCATCGAGACAAGCAACTGGCACGCCAAAATCACGCGGAAGGACTACCTTGTCGGCCTTAATCTCACAGGCAACGCGGTCGACGACCCCGATCAGAACTTTTACGAAAACTACGCGTGCGGCTCAGAGCGCAACGTGACCGACTATTGCAATAGGGATTTGGAGAAACTGTTCGATCAGCAGTCGAGGGAAACCGATCGCGAGAAGCGCAAAAAGCTCGTCTGGGACATCGACCGCAAGCTGCAGGAGGACATGGCGCGCCCGATCATCTATCACCAGCGTGCCGGCACCTGCTGGTCGCCGCGCGTGAAGGATCTCATACTGATGGTGAACAGCTTCTACAACGGCTGGCGGTTCGAGGACGTGTGGCTCGACCACTGAGCGATGTCGGAGATCAGATGTCAACATCAGATGCCAGAGATCAGACCTCAACTCGCCAGCTCGCCCACAGTCCAGCTTCTGACATCTAACATCTGAGAGTCCGAGATCTGACATGGGTGCGTACCTCGCCAGGCGCCTGATGCTGATGATCCTGACGCTGTTCGGGATCTCGATCATCATTTTCGTGCTGCTGCGCATCATGCCCGGCAACATTGTGGACATCCTGTACGATGCGGCGGGCTATGTGAACCCGCAGGAGAAAGCGAAAATCGAGACGGAGCTTGGCCTCGATAAGCCAATCGTGGTGCAATACTTCACCTGGATCAGTGGTCTCGCCCATGGGGACCTCGGTTTTTCTTATGTTTCGGAGCGGCCTGCAGCTGACGAGATCCTGCCCCGCATCCCGGTGACCGCAAAGCTTGCCGGCCTGTCACTCGCGTTTGCGGTCCTGATCGGCGTGCCGCTCGGCGTCTTGAGCGCGGTACGCCAGAATTCGGCCGCCGATTACGTCCTGCGCGTGCTCAGCCTCAGCGGCCTTTCCATGCCGTCCTTCTGGCTCGGCTTGCTCATTCTTATGGCCTTCGTGAGCTGGTTCGGAACAATTCCGATCTACACCGAGCCGCCGCCCACGTGGTGGCAGGAGCTTGCACTCCTGAGCGTGCCCGCCGCGGCGGTGGGCTTCCGCAGCTCCGCGCTCATGATGCGTCTGACGCGCTCCTCAATGCTCGAAGTGTTGCGTCAGGACTACATCCGCACGGCGCGGGCGAAAGGCGCATCGGACGCGAGCGTCAACTATCATCACGCCTTCCGCAATGCGATCCTGCCGGTGATCACGGTGATCGGCATGGAAGCAGCATTCCTGATGGGAGGCCTGATCGTCACCGAGACCGTGTTCAACGTGCCCGGCCTGGCCCGCTATCTGGTGACCGCACTCACGGAACGTGATTACCCGATCGTACAGAACCTGGTGATGTTCGTCGCAACCACCGTGGTGCTCATCAATTTCCTCGTGGACATGCTGTATGCGGTACTCGACCCGCGCATCAAATACGCCCGCAGCTAGTCCCCTCGCCCCGCTTCGCCGGGAAAGGGAACGCACCGACTGCGTCGTACGCAAAGAGGTGCCATGACCGAGATTGATTTCAGCACCGAACTGATGCGGGCGGGTGCCTTCGCGCAAGGCCGGCGCGCCCGGTTGCGCTTTCTGGCGCGGCGATATCCTTTGGGCGCCGCAGGTGCGGTGATCATGGCGCTATTCGTGTTTGCCGCAATATTTGCTGATTTCTTGACCGTTTATGATCCCCTATCCACAAATCCCGCCATATCGCTTGCGCCGCCCAGTACCAGCCACTGGCTCGGTGTTGATCCTTTCGGCCGCGATGTCTACAGCCGCATCATTTACGGCGCCCGCATCTCGCTAGCCGTGGGAATAGGCGCAACGCTTCTCGGCAGCGGGCTCGGCACGATGATCGGGCTTGCTTCCGGCTATCTCGGCGGCTGGATCGACCTTGCGCTGCAGCGGATCATGGACGTCCTGCAGGCGCTTCCGTTGCTCGTGCTGGCCCTGGTCATGGCCGCCGCACTCGGGCCTTCGCTGCAGAACACGATCGCGGCGATTGCAATTCCGCTTATTCCCTATGTGGCGCGCGTGATCCGCTCGAACACGCTTGCGTTGCGCGAGTTGCCCTTCGTCGAGGCGGCGAAGGCGGTTGGCATGAGCGAGTTGCGCATTGCCGTGCGCCATGTGTTGCCGAACACGCTTGCGCCGCTCATCGTGCTCGCGACCGCGCAACTCGGCTCCGCCATCCTGATCGAGGCGTCGCTTTCCTTCCTCGGCCTCGGGGTGCCGGAGCCGTATCCATCCTGGGGTCGCATGCTCTCGCAGTCCTCCGCCGAGTATGTGCGCACCGCGCCATGGCTGGTCGTCTTCCCCGGCATTGCCATCAGTCTTGCGGTATTCGGCACCAACCTTCTGGGTGACGCCTTGCGCGATCTCCTCGATCCGCGACAGCGCAGCTGATGCAGCACGTCAGTACCGAGTGCCGGACGCAGCGGACAAGCAGCCCGGCCACAGCGCTCGAGGTCGCCTCGCTGAAGACTTATTTCTTCACACGCGCGGGCGTTCTCAAAGCCGTCGACGACCTTTCCTTCACAGTGCGCAAGGGCGAAACGCTGGCGCTCGTAGGTGAATCCGGATGCGGCAAAAGCATGACCGCGCTTTCGATCATGCGGCTTGTTCCAGATCCTCCGGGACGCATCGTTGGGGGCGCCGTCGCCTTGGAAGGAAGAGACTTGCTGCAGCTCGATGAAGCCACCATGCGGGATGTGCGTGGCAAAGACATCTCCATGATCTTTCAGGAGCCGATGACTTCGCTTAACCCGGTGCTCACGATCGGCAATCAAATCAGTGAGGTATTGTCACTGCACGAGGATCTTTCGCGATCGGCGTCGATGGAAAAGACGATCGAGATGCTGCGCCGGGTGCGCATCCCCGAGCCGGCTCAGCGCGCGCGGGAGTACCCGCACCAGCTGTCAGGCGGCATGCGCCAGCGCGCCATGATCGCCATGGCGCTGGCCTGCAACCCGAAGCTGCTTATCGCCGATGAGCCGACCACGGCGCTCGACGTCACTATCCAGGCCCAGATCCTCGATCTGATGCTTGCACTTCAGCAGGAGTTCGGCACCGCAATCATGCTTATTACGCATGACCTCGCCGTTGTGGCGGAAACAGCGCAGCGTGTCATTGTGATGTATGCGGGCAAGAAGGTTGAGGAGGCGGCCGTCGAGGACTTGTTTCAAGACCCGCGCCATCCCTATACGCGCGGGCTTCTTGCCTCCATTCCCCGCCTGACCCTCATGGGTGGAGGGCCCGCGAGCGTGGGCGCACGGCTCAAGGAGATCCCCGGCATCGTGCCCTCGCTCGCCAATCTGCCAGCGGGCTGCAGTTTTGCGCCGCGCTGTCCGCTCGCCGACGCGAAATGCCGTACAAGCTACCCGCCGCTCGAACAAAAGCGTGCCGGCCATTGGGCCGCCTGCTGGCATTCGGATGAAATCGTTGGATCGCCAGGTGACTGAGACGGCAGCGCTTCACGTTAACAACGGCACAGCCGCCGGCTGGGCGCCAATCCTCGAAGTGACCAACCTCAAACAGCACTTCCCGATCAAGAAGGGAATCATCCGCCGCACCCAGGCCTATGTCCTTGCCGTCGACGGCGTGAGCTTTTCGGTGAACGCAGGCGAAACGCTCGGGCTTGTTGGCGAAAGCGGGTGCGGAAAATCGACCGTCGCTCGCACCGTGCTGCGGCTCATCGAGCCGACCGCGGGCGAGATCAAGGTGGACGGGCACGACATCACACATTTGAGCAAGGCGCAGCTGCGGCCGTATCGGCGCGAGATGCAGATCATCTTTCAGGACCCCTTCTCCTCGCTCAATCCGCGCATGACCGCAGGGGACATCGTCGGCGAGCCGCTCGTGGTGCACCGGCTGGCGCGCGCGGAAGAGCGCATCGCTCGCGTGAGGGCGCTCTTTGAGCAAGTCGGGCTCAGCGGGTCGCAGATGAAAAGCTTCCCGCATGAGTTTTCGGGAGGGCAGCGCCAGCGCATTTCAATCGCCCGCGCGCTTGCCTTGAACCCGAAACTCATCGTCGCTGACGAACCGGTCTCGGCGCTCGACGTGTCCATCCAGGCGCAGGTGATCAACCTTATGATGGACCTGCAGCAGGAAAAGGGACTCTCTTACCTCTTCAGTGCCCATGGGCTCGCCGTTGTCGAGCACATCAGTCATCGCGTTGCGGTCATGTATCTCGGCAAGATCGTCGAGTATGCGGAGAAGCGGGAGCTTTTCGTCAAGCCTCTGCACCCGTACACCGAGGCACTGCTTGCGGCGGTGCCGGTGCCCAATCCAAAGCTGCGGCGGCCGCGCAGGCATGTCGGAGGCGATGTGCCGAGCCCGGTCAACCCCCCCTCGGGATGCGCTTTCCACACGCGCTGTCCGCACGCGATGGCGCGCTGTCGCGCTGAGACGCCTCCGCTCCTCGAAGTGGCACCGCGGCACTGGGTCGCGTGTCACCTGCATCAGGCGTCCTAGGCGTGCCAAATCTCTTCGGTGTCTTGCCCAGCGAAGGCGGGACATTCAGTATGCGGCGAACATGCTGACAAAAATCATATAGGTTAGCAGTTCCTGTGATTACTGGATTGCCCGCCTGCGCGGGCGATGACAGCACCGTGCTTGGGGAAGATGCAATGAAACTATCCTCTACGCGCATCGGCCGCCTGCTCGCCGCCGTTGTCATCGCGGCTGCAGCTCCAAATTCGCTCGCCGCACAGGAGCTGATCAAGATCGGCTTCAGCGTGTCGCTCACAGGCGGGCTTGCCTCTTCCGGGAAGGCACATCTGCTTTCGAAGCAAATCTGGACAGAAGAGGTCAACGCGATGGGCGGCGTGCTCGGACGACCCGTCAAGCTCGTCTATTACGACGATCAGACGAATGCAGCGACGGTTCCGGGCATCTATGCAAAGCTGATCGACGTTGACAAGGTCGACATTCTCATGGGCGCCGCCACTAATCTGATCGTGGCCGCCATGCCGCTGATCATGGAGCGCCAGAGGATGGTGATGGTGCTGCTTGCGCTCGGCTCGAATGCCGAGTTCAAGTATGCACGGTATTTCCAGAACTCTCCGTTCGGTCCCGATCCGAAAGGTGTGCTGTCGAGCGCGTTCTTCGAAGTGGCGAAGTCGCTCGATCCCGTGCCGAAGACGGTCGCGCTGGTCGGGGCGGATGCCGAATTCTCCAATAACGTGCTGGTCGGCGCGCGCGCCAACGCAAGGGCGGCCGGCCTGCAGATCGTCTATGACCGGACCTATCCACCCGCTACCGTGGATTACACGCCGGTTGTACGCGCGATTGCCGCGACCAGCCCCGACGCGGTGTTGCTTGCTTCCTATCCGCCGGATTCAGTGGGCATGATCCGCGCCGCGACCGAGACCAGGCTCAGGACGCAATTATTCGGCGGCGCCATGGTAGGCATGCAATACGCCTCCCTGATGACGCAGCTCGGTGACAAGGTCAATCGCCTTGTCAATTACCATTTCTATGTTCCCAGTCCGAAGATGAGCTTTCCGGGCATTGATGACTTTCTGAGAAAATTCCAGGCGCAGGCGAAGGACGCCGGTGTCGACCCGCTCGGCTTCTACCAGCCCCCATTCGCCTACGCGGCGATGCAGATCCTCGAGCAGGCCGTCAAGGCAACCAGCAGTCTCGATGACGAGAAGCTCGCGGCCTATATCCATGCGAGCGCGTTCAACACTATCGTGGGCGAAATCAGGTTCAACGAGCTTGGCGAGTGGGCCAACGCGCGCGTGCTCATGGTGCAATTCCAGAACGTGCAGGGAAGCGGCCTCGACCAATATCTGACCGGCCATCGGCAGGTGATCGTCTATCCGCCTGAGTACAAGGATGGCGAGATCGAAAAGCCCTTCGCGCGATAAATCCCCTCCCGCGTTTAGGGCGATTCAGGAAGAGACTAGACATGCAGATCACGGCGGCCGTGGCGCGGCAAAGGTTTGCGCCATTCAGCATCGAGCAGGTGGAGCTCACCGAGCCTCGGCCCGATGAGCTCCTGGTCCAGGTCGTGGCCTGCGGAATGTGCCAGACCGACCAGCATGGGCGTGACGGCTACTACAACACACCATTGCCCGCCGTGTTCGGCCACGAAGGCGCGGGCATCGTGGCGGCCGTGGGCGAGGCTGTCACCAGCTTCGCTCCCGGCGATCACGTCGTGATTTCCTATCCGTGGTGCGGAGCCTGTGCCAATTGCAGACGCGAAATGCAGTCGCATTGCCTGCGCAACTTCGATCTGAAGATGCGCGGTACCCGCCTCGATGGTTCGACACTCATGCGGCAGAACGGCGAGCCGATCTACAGCGCCTTCTTTCAGCAATCGTCCTTCGGCACCTATGCAATTGCCAATCACCGCTTTGCAGTAAAGGTGCGAAACGACGCCCCTCTTGACGTGCTCGGCCCGTTCGCCTGCAGCGGCCAGACCGGCGCAGGCGCCGTTTTCAATTCCATGCGGCCGCGGCCCGGCGATTCGTTCGTCGTGTTCGGGGTCGGCGCCGTAGGCCTGTCCGGCCTCATGGCCGCAAAAATCGCAGACTGCGATCCGATCATCGCCGTCGACGTTCGCGCGGCCAGACTTGCGCTCGCGCGCGAACTCGGCGCCACGCATACCCTCGACCACACCGAAAACAGCGATGTGGTGCCGGAGGTTCGGAAGATCACGGGTGAAGGGGCTCGCTTTACCCTCGAGACGTCGGCAGAGCCGAATGTGTTTCGCGAAGCCATCGAGGCATTGATGCCGGGCGGCACCTGCATTCTTCTCGGCAGCGCACGCAAAGGCACGGAAGTAAGTTTCGATATGCCCTTCCTGCAATTCGGCCGCGTCGTACGAGGTGTCATTCAGGGCGAAAGCATACCCCAAAAATTCATTCCTCTCCTCGTTGACCTGCTCATGCAGGGAAAAATGCCCGTCGATCGCATGATGACGTTCTACCCGCTTGCGGAGATCAATCGCGCCGCGGAAGATTCATCGAGCGGCAGGACGATAAAGCCCGTGCTGCGCATGCCGCATTGAGCGGTACGGCAGGGCGGAATAGCGCCAGCGTATTCCGCCGCCGGATCGCTTCGGCGCAATACGCTAACGCTATTGCGCCCTACGCTCGGATTTGCTCAGTGGCGATCTACGCGAACAGGCAAGACCTGTGCGCGGCCCGTTGCGTGCAGCCTTTCCGCGCGATCGAGCCAGATCTGCGCCATGCTTAGCCAGAGAACCTTGGTTCTCTCATTGGCGGCTTCTTGGGCCCATCTCAGGCAATTGGCCGCACGTTTCCGCAGTTCATCGATGCTCATGGCGACAAGTAGACGCCCCACTGGGTAAAATTTTTCGAAAACTCGACACGGGTTTTGCACAATAGGAGCCAAATGGTTAATGCTCTATGACAGACGCGAGACGACGGACCACGAAGGACCGTTCAGGGAGAGCAGAGACTTCACGCCGACCTTAGCGCTCCCTGATCTTCTCTTTTTCTGTGCTCCGTAATCTGTCCTCCGTCGTCAGAATGGAGGTTGCGCCATGCTGGAACGCGGACAGGGCGGAACGCCGGTGGTTGAGACGCGGTTATTCGGCTACGAGCTTCTGAACGATCCGCTTCTGAACAAGGGCACGGCATTCGGCGAGGACGAGCGCGACACATTCGAGCTGCACGGCCTTCTCCCGCCTAATGTAGCAACGCTCGAGGAGCAGGTGTCCCGGCGCATGGAAGCATTCCGGCGCCTGCCGGATGACATAGCGCGCTATATTTTTCTACGCGAGCTTCAGGACTCCAACGAAACGCTGTTCTATGCCGTGCTCCTGCGCGATCTCGAAGGGATGCTGCCGATCGTTTACACGCCCGCGGTCGGCCGAGGTTGCGAACAATTCAGCCAGAGCTTCCGCAAGCCGCGCGGTATTTTTCTGAGCATGCCGCATAGGGATCGGATCAAAACTATTCTCGCCAATCCGCGGTTCGATGATGTCGAGGCGATCGTCGTGACGGACGGCGAGCGCATTCTTGGGCTGGGCGACCAGGGCGCCGGCGGAATGGGCATTCCGATTGGCAAGCTCGCGCTCTATTCGGCCTGCGGCGGCCTGCATCCGGCGACGACCTTGCCCGTCATGCTCGACGTGGGCACGGATAATGCAGACCGTCTGTGCGACCCGCTTTATGTCGGCTGGCGTCACGAACGCGTGCGCGGAGCCGCCTATGATGAGCTGATCGATGCGTTTGTGAATGCCGTGGTCGAGCGCTGGCCGCATGTCCTGCTGCAATGGGAGGATTTCGCACTTGCCAACGCCACGCGGTTGTTGTCGCGATACCGGGACAGCCTTTGCACCTTCAATGATGACATTCAGGGCACCGCCGTCGTTACTGCCGGAACGCTGCTTGCGGCAGTCAACGTCACGGGTATTCCGCTCAGAGATCACCGCATCGCAGTGCTCGGGGCCGGTTCCGCCGGCATCGGCATCAGCTCACTCCTGTTCAAGGCCATGCTTGCCGACGGACTTTCCGAGCAGGAGGCCAGATCGCGATTTTATTTGATCGATCGTGCGGGGCTTCTGGTCCAGGGAATGGATGGCATTCTGGAATTCCAGCAGCCGTTCGCGCAACAACGCGGCGCGATTTCCACATGGAAACTGCAACAGCCGGATCGCATCGGGCTTGCGGATGTTGCAGCCAATGCGCGCCCAACGGTCCTGATCGGCGTATCCGGCCAGCCCGGCGCCTTCAGCGAAGAGGTGGTACGTACAATGGCCACCCATACACCGCGACCGATCATATTCCCGTTATCCAATCCCACGTCGCGTTCGGAAGCCACTCCGGACGACGTCATGTTATGGACGAAGGGACAGGCCGTGATCGGCACGGGCAGCCCCTTCCCGCCGGTGCTACGCAACGGGTCGAGCATTCGAGTTGATCAGACGAACAATGCATACGTATTTCCCGGCATCGGCCTTGGCAGCATCGCAGCGCGCGCCCGACGTATCAGCGATAACATGCTCATGGCCGCGGCGCGGGCGCTTGCGTCCTTGTCGCCGAGCAAGACCAATCCGAAAGCCAATCTCTTGCCGCCCGTCACTGATCTGCGGGAAGTTTCCTACTATGTCGGGCTGGCCGTAGCCTTGGAAGCGCAGAAGGACGGACTCGCGGAACGCAGCGACAAGGGAGAGCTGGCATCCTTAATCCGCGCGAAGATGTGGACCCCGGTGTATCGCGCTTATCATCGGACGCATAACTGATAAGCATAGACGGCACGCGCACGAGCCGGAGAGCTGGCAATCATATACTCCCAACTCCAGGCGAAGCTTTGCGGTAAGACATCAGCTGCAATCTGCTTGTTGAGTGATGCCGAAACGCCCGGATTATGAAAAAATAAATCCTTCGCACCAAAATACTTGTAGAAATGATACCATGTGCTATGCATGGCACGCTGATCAAACATCTAGTAAAATCAGACAGAGCGTTGTAGAAGAGAATGCGGTCGGTGCGGCTTTAAGCGCAACGAACCATGGAGAGAAAATTATGGCCAGGAAGGCAAAGAAGCGTGTCGTGCGACGAGCGTGGACCAAAGAAGACGAGCGCGAGCTCAGGAATCACTCGAAGAACAAGTCGCCAATCAACACGGTTGTGCGAGGCATGAAGCGCACGGCAGGCGCGCTGCGCCAGAAAGCCTTCAGCATGGGCCTTTCCCTCGGACATCGCCGCTCTTCCAAAAAGAAGCGCCGCTAGAATTTCAGTTCCACATTCATCTCGCGCCATGATCCTTGGGCGCGAGCGAGCCTGGGCGAGAGAGCCTCGAAGGATGCACGGTCCCCATTCGGGCTGCATCCTTCGAGGCTCGGCGCGTTGGGCCGGGCTTAGAATGACAGTTCAGTAAGAGACAGAAAGCCAAGTTCAGCGCCAGCCGCCCCCGCCGTTTACGTAGACAGTATCGGCCGTCATGAAGCCGCAGGCATCCGAGCACATGAAAAGGACCAGCTCGCCGATCTCTTCCGGCTCGCCGAAGCGTTTCATGGGCACGTCCTCGAGAAAGCGCTGCAGCAGCTCGGGCGACGTCTGCGCCGCAGCCTGGAACGGAGTGCGAATGGGTCCGGGCGAAATCGACAGGCAGCGAATTCCACGATCGGCGAACTCGCGCGCGACGCCCAGCGTCATGGACACGACGGCACCCTTTGCCGCCGCATAGTGAACCGACGAAGCGGGCCCGCCCCGCCGATGCGCCATGCTTGCCATGTTCACGATCACTCCATGACCTTTGCTCAGCATATGCGGCAGGACCGCCTGCATGCAGTAGAACGTGCCCTTTACATTCAGCGCGAACGTCTTATCGAACAAGGTTTCGTCAATATCGAGGAACTTGGAGCGTCGCAGCGCAGCACCGGCTGAGTTGAAAAGAAAGTCGACGTTCCGAAAAGTCTCGAGGGACTGCGATACCACGCGATCGACCTGCTGGCGTGAGGTAACATCCACCGGCAGCGCCAGCGCGGCACCATTGGCGGTGCGGATCTGCTCGGAAATGCGCTCGGCCGCGTCCTGATTAATATCGGCGCATACAACATTCGCTCCCTCGCGCGCGAAAATCAGCGCGGTTGCCTTGCCGATGCCGCTGCCGGCGCCGGTGATGATGATGGTCTTGCCCCTGAAATAGTCGGCAGTCTTAGCCATTGGACGCTCTCTCCTGCGCGCGTAGGACTACGCGTTCATTGACAGCATATCGGTTTCCATCACAATCAGGATCAAGGAAGGCGATGACCAGCATCGAGATTACCGACCGATCCGAGATGCTTGCCAAGCTCGAGCAGGCGCTCGCGCTCGATCCGCGCCAGACCGCGATCGTAACCATCGATATGCATCGCGGGCACCTGGATATGGCCGTGGCGACCATGCCCACCACGCCCGAGGATGCCCGCCGCGTGATTGAATCGGCCCGCGAGGCGCTCGCATTTGCTCGCGCGCAGGGCATCCCGGTCATCCATGTCGTGCTCACTTACAGAGTCATCCCAGGCCTCGGCAGCGAGAGCATGAGCCAACCGTTCTGGCGCGCCATCGCCGAGATCCGTGACGAGCAGGATCGGCTCACTCCTGGCCGCTCCAGCACGACCACCCATCACAACATCGAGGGCAGCCGCGGGACCGAGATCATCCCGGAGCTCTTCGACTCCGCCGATTACGTGGTCAATAACAAAAAGCGGCTGGACTGCTTCTACGGCACCGATCTCGACATGCTGCTGCAGAATCTCGCGGCAAAGAACGTGTGCCTTATGGGAATCAATACGAATACCTGCGTGTTGAACACGAGCTTCACTGCATTCAACAAAAATTACCGCGTGGTGGTGCTCAGCGATTGCGTTGCCAGCATGTACGGCGCAGACCTCCATGTCTTAGGTCTGCAGAACGTCGCGCGCTGCCTCGGCTGGGTGATCGATAACGCAACTTTCAGGTGCAAGATCGAAGAGGGACGCAAACGCAACGCGGAGCGCCAGTAGGATGGGTTAGGCGCGCAGCGCCGTAACCCATCAGCTCGGATTTTGATTTTATTTGATGGGTTTCGCTCTCGCTCAACCCATCCTACGCCCGCAGCGAGGTCCTCAGCCCCGCTTCGGCGGTTGTGCAGGGCGTGCCGCCGCGGCCGGCGGCGGCCGCACTGCCTGCACCGGCGCGGGACGCGGCGCAGCCTGGATTACGGGCCGTGGTGCGGGTGGTGGCGCGGGACGTGGCGCAGCCTGGATCACGGGCCGTGGTGCGGCGACTGGCGGTGGCGCCGGACGTGGAGGCGGCGGGGCCGCATGCACCGCCGGGCGCGGAGGCGCAATTATGGCAGGCCGGGGGGGAGGTGGCGCAGCGTGGATCATCGGACGCGGCGGCGGGGCTGATTGCACTGGCGCCCGAGGCGGTGTGAGTGCTGCCGTGGGAGCTCGCGGGGGAGTGAGCGTGGCCGGTGGCGGCGAGGGAGGACGCAGCACGGGTGCGGGCGGCGGCCTGTTCGCGATGACGGGTGCCGGTGCGCGTGGGATTTGGGGTGGCGCTACGTGGTGGGTTTGCGTCGGAGGCGTCAGTCCGTGACCCGGGGGCAATTGCGGAAGCGCGTGGCTCGTACCCGGCAAGCCACGTCCGGGCGAAGTTAAAGGCAGCGTTGAGGGAAGTCGGGGACTTCCTTGCGTTGCTGTTTGCGGGTGTCCTCGCATTCCGGCGGCGGGCACTGCGGCCATGGCGGAGCCCTCGGAATGGCCAAGCGGACGCCCGAGTCTTCCGGGTAGAGCGGACAACGGGTGGCCAGCCATGCCGGGCAGCGGTTGCCTGACGGTGGGGGCCACGCCGTGTGTCGCGTTCTCCGTTGTGATCGCCGATGCACCGCGTGCATGCGTGCGCACCGATGGCGGAAGCGAAGCAGCAAGCGCAGCGCCGTGAGTTACGGGCGCCGTGACGCCCGCCTGGCCAGCATGGGTTCTGATCGCGAAGCTTTTCGTGGCCCGATCCGCAATGAAGCCATCGTGGCCATGGGTGACGAAGAAGTCTTCGTGCGGATGGACCGCATAGCGCGGAACATGACACCAGGTCGGCAGCGGGACAAAAACCGGGACCGGCAGCACGTACGGTTCGGTCACGATAATGGGCGCGTCCAGCACCAGGAAGTCAGCCGACGGTGGCGGCAGGAAGTCGACTGGAAGCGGCGGGGGAGGGACGAAGCCGAAGTCCGCAAACACGATGTCCGGCCGATCCACGTAGGCGAATTCCTCAGGAGGAGGCGGCGGGACATCATAATCGACGAGGGCAAAGGACGAGGGCGGCTCGAGCGCGGCGGAAAGCAGCACCAGGCGCCGACGGGCATCGCCGCTGTGCGGGCCATGCGGGTACCGCCGCAGGTAGGACCAGTACGCCTCCCGCGTGTCGACCGCACAGGTATGCGTCCAGGTAAGCGCTTCCCGCCGCACCGCCACAATCGCGCGCACTCGTTCGGCCAACGGATCGCCTCCGTAGACCGACAGAAATTCCTCGTAGCCGTTCAGATCGTCGCGCTCGACTGCCGACGCGTAAGCGTCCGGTGCGCTGAGCTCCGCGAGCCGGCGCGTTGGGACATTCTGTTTCGAGACCTGCGCGGGTGCATCGGGACCGCGCTCGAAGAACGCGAAGGATGTGGCGAGCTTTGAAGCGCTCCAGGGCAGCTGCGCGCCTTTGCTGACGTCGCTCACGCGCAACCGCACGCGATCAAATAAATCGCTGGGCGGCAAGCCACCCTCGCGCATCATCTCGGCAAGCGCTTGGGCGTACGTGCCGTACGGGCCGCTCTGTTCGGGAGCGACCGTTCCGGGGGTGGCATTGAAGGCCACCAGCGTGCCCGCCGGCGGCTCGATCAGCGCAAGCCCGCTCGCCAGCGGCTGGCCGGAAACCGCGAAGGGAAGCTTGCGCGCGCCGTCGACCACAACGATGCTCGCCTTCAAGTGCAGCGCGGCGAGCGGCCGGAGATAATCGGAAAGGCGCACGCCCTCTGCGATCACATCCGTGTCGCGGGCAAGCTTTGCATCCACTGGCAGGAAATAGTTTTCGCCTTCGAGCTGCAGCGCGTAGCCGCTCAGGTAAATGACGGCGACCGTCTCAGGACCGGATGCCGACGCTTTTTCCAAAAAATCGCGGAAAGCCCGGCGCAGACCTTCCTGATCGAGATCGCGCGCCCCGATCACGTCGAAGGCGGCGGCTTGCAGCGTCTGCGCGATCAGGCCGGCGTCATTGGCCGTCTGCAGGGGGGCGGCTTGATAAGCGGCATTGCCCAGGACGAGAGCAATGCGTTTTTCGGTCGGCTCGGCAGAAAAGGCGGGGTTGGCGAGCAAAACGATCAGCGCACAAAGCGTGAGCAAGCGTGTGAGGTGGTTCCACATGGCGGCACCCGACGGCAGTTGGTCATGATGCCAATGCAATCAAATACGCCCTGAACGGCATCTGAATAGCGCGAGCAGAAATGGGTCAGGGACACCCCGCCCAATCACGTTCCCGTGTCTGTCTGGCGTGGGTCATTCGGACGGCGATAGTGGCCAATTGGCAACAGACTCCGGGGCGCGGTCGGCCTAAAGTCCGGCCAGTTCAGTCGGGCGTGCCATGCGCAAAGTCTGGATAGTAGGCCTTCTGTTGTCTTTTGGGGTTATCGCTCCCGCGAGCGCTGCCGATTATCCAGTCATTGGCTACTACCAACCGGCTCCAGTGCGCCCTCTCTACAGCTGGACCGGCTGCAGCGTCGGGGTGAATATCGGCGGGGGATGGAGCCCCAATAGCTGGCGCGACCCTGCCCAGTATTTCGGTGTCGGCCCGGAGCTTGGCTCCCATACGGCGAACGGTGCAATCGGCGGCTGGCAGCTGGGTTGCGATTATCAAGCGGGTCCGATCGTTTTCGGCGCGCGCGGCCTTTATGACCTCACGGGCATCAAAGGGCAGAACCTGCAGCCCGCGTTCCCGCCCTTCAATACCAGTGTCTTCACCAATACGAGTGTCATTCGCGATATTCTTGCGGACAAAACCTTCATTCAATCGGTGGCGACCCTCTCGGGCAGAGTAGGTGTGACAGTGCGGCCCACGACGCTTCTGTATGTCCAGGGCGGTGCCGCCGTGGCACATGACGTCGAGACGATCTTCCCCTTCGTCAACCAAGCCACGAATATCGGCCAAAGCGGCCAAGGCATCACGATTGCGGAAGCGAGGAGAAACGCCATTGGCTGGACCGCAGGTGTGGGCGTTGAAGCAGCGCTGTTCGCCGGCGATTGGTCCGTATTTGCCGAATATAACCACATCGGCTTCGGCACTTCGAATGTGACGTTCACTTCGGGCGTGATCCCACCCGGTATGACGGGCTCGACTTTTCAGCTCAATATCCGGCAGTCGATTGATATGTTCCTGCTGGGCATCAACTACCGCTTCGTTGGCGGTCCGCCGAAGTTCTGAAAATTTGAGCTATGCAATCGCCGTAAACGGGGGCGCGGGAAAGAAAGCCACCCGACCTGAGGCATTCGCCGAGGCGGCTGAATCCTTCTCTCGAGACATCGGGCGTTCGCGCCCAGATATTGCCTTTGCGGCAACGCTCAAATGAGCTCGCCAGAATTTCGCGCTCACTGTCGGCAAAATAAGTCGCGGTGATCTCGGCAAGCTCCCTTGCCCTGTGCGCCCCAAGCCATTCCTGCATCTGAGCTACAGCGTCAAGCATACATGCAAACGCGTTGCGGTGCCGTTGCATTGCACTGCGCGTAGCGATGAAAGTCGTGTAGACCGTGGGCCCTCGCGTGCTTGCGGCGTAGAGAATGCGCCCGACGCGCCTCTCTAGGGCCATAGCCACGTAGGGCTCGAACAACTGCACCACATCGAGGCGGTCTTCACAAAGCGCCTGGAAATTGGCGGCCATCGATTGCGCGGGTGCCCGCTCAATCGTTGCCGGATCAAGGCCGCGCTCGCGTAAATCGTGCTGCAGACACAGCCATGGCGTGGGAACTTCGGATACTGCAGCAAATCGCACCCTACGCAAATCGTCGAGACTTGCCGCATCAGATCGATTTGCGGCAACGAGATAGAAGGGGTCGCGCGCCACCACTTCGCCGAAGCAGACAAGGGGCGAAGCGGGGTCAGCGTCATGCGCTTTCATGACCCGCATCGGCCCGCCCCATGTGACATCCGCTTTGCCGTCGAGGAGCGCTGCTACCCCCTCCCCTGCTGCGGAAGAGCTGACCAATTCAACGCTCACCCCATGCTTCTCATAGAATCCAAGCGCCAGCGCGGCGTAGAAAGGCGCATAGAAGGCCGCGCGAAAATTCTCGGCGAGCCTTATACGCATGCAAGCTCCGCTCGGCATTGCTTCACGTGGCAATCGATCTTTTTGCAAAGAAGATGGACGTTTAAATAGCCCAGCGCGATTGCGTAGCCCGCTGGTGACGGCGTCCAGGTCAGTCTGCTGAAATCCCCGTTGCTCTGATCGGGCCTGCCCATTTCTCGATCTCCGCCTCGACGAATTTTTGCAAAAACTCGGAAGAAGTGCGATCCGGACCTGCCAAATCGGCGCCGATCTCCTGCATGCGTGTCTTCACGACCGGATCGTTCATCGTCGTCAGGACAACGGAATGCAGCTTGTGCACGACGGCCGCGGGAGCGCCTTTGGGCAAGAAGACGGCAAACCAGTTCGCGGCATCGAAGCCAGTGAGACCCTGCTCATGCGCGGTAGCCTGGCCCGGCAGGCTCGGCGAGCGGTCGCGGGTGAGAACGGCGATCGACTTAATCTGCCCGCTCTGGATGAATGGAATTGCAATGGGGCTATCGGGACATTGGTAGTCAATGCGCCCGGCAATCAGATCCTGGATCGCGAGGGAGGCACCGCGATAGGGAATGTGCGTCGTCCGCACTCCAATGGCAGCGTTGAGCAGCACACAGGCGAGATGGCTCGCGGAGCCCGGGCCGCCAGACCCGAACTGCATCGAGCCCTGGTTCTTGCGAGTGTAGGCGATGAATTCGCGCAGGTTCTCCGCGGGCAGGCCCTTACGCGCAAGCAAAACGAGGGGTGTCTGCGCGACCAGGATCACCGGGCTGAAATCCATCGCGGCATTATAGAGAGGGCTTTTGTAGAAGGTCTGATTTGCCGCATGCGTACCAACATTGCCCAGCACGAACTGATAACCGTCAGGGCTGGCCTTGGCGACGCGGGCACTTCCGACCATGCCACCGGAGCCTCCGACATTCTCGATGATCACTTGCTGGCCGAGCAGCTCGGAAACGCCCGGGCTCAGAATGCGCGCTACCGTGTCAGCAGGTCCACCCGCGGCGAACGGAACGATCATTGTCATGGGCCGCGCCGGCCATTCCTGCGCGCGCGGAGGCTCTCCCGACGCGAGAATCAGCGCGATTGCGAGCAACTTGGCTGCAAAGCAAATTCTTCTCACGTCCGGATAATGCCGCCTGAAACGAGATGAGCAAGCCACCGCTCACGGTGGCCGCTCGTAACCGCGCGGAACGGGAGCGGAAAAATGTTATAGTGACAATATCGCAGATGCAGTTCTTATGAGGCAGGCATGATTGCAGTGATGTTCGAAGTGTGGCCGGCGCCCGGGCGAAAGGACGATTATCTCGCCATGGCTGCCGCTTTGCGCGCCGATTTGGAAACTATTGACGGCTTCATATCAGTCGAGCGCTTCCAGAGCCTCACCGATCCGGGCAAGCTGCTTTCGCTGTCATTCTGGCGCGATGAAGACGCGGTAAAGGCCTGGCGCAATCAAACGAAGCATCGGGAGACACAAAAAGCCGGACGCGCAGGCGTCTTTGCGGATTACCGCCTGCGCGTGGCCGACGTCTTGCGCGATTACGGGATGAACGTCCGAACAGAGGCTCCCGCCGATTCTCGACGTGCCCACGCTGTTGCAGCGGCAGTTTGAGATTGCTGCATGTTAATGGGTTCCTGCGCGTAATCGACGCGGTCGCCAGACCCGGCGTGTCGCAGGCACCGATCTGATGCGCGGACTGTCGAGTCCTCGACCCTCGGAACTCTCTTTTGCATTTCGCATTTTCTAGGTCGTGGGAGGACTGACAGGAGATTGCCATGGGCAATTTTCCGCCCTCCGCGCTTTCCTTGCTTACCCCGATTGTTGCTGTCCGCGCGCTCCGAAAGCACGCCGGCAGAGTCGGCGTGTTTTTGGCATATTCATTTTTCCGTGGCGTCCCGTCCCGTTTGTCAAGGAGGACCCCATCATGATTCGCTTGCTGCTTGCAGTGATGGTGATTTGCGCTCCGGCTCTGGCCCGCGATAACGGCCAATACGAGAATGTCTCGCCCGACGTTCGCACCTGGTTCAGGTCACAGAAGTCTCCGAAGACTGGCGCGCTGTGCTGCAGCGAGGCCGACGGTCTCTATGCCGAGGAGGATATTCGGGAGGGGCATTATTGGACGCGCTGGGGAGGTCGCGAGTGGCAGCCCGTTCCCGATGAGGTCGTAATTCAGCACCCGAACCCGCACGGCGCACCGGTCGTCTGGTGGTATGTGGAGAAAGGCGAGATCAAGATTCGCTGCTACGCCCCCGGAAGTGGCGTCTGACCTTTCATACTGCCCCTCTGATCGGCTAACTAAGGGCCGGAGCCTCGATTGAGCACAAACGAAATCCGGAAACGCGGTTGTGCCGCCCCTTTTTATTCGTTCCGGGTACGCGTCTGTAGAACATACGATACCTGACTTCGCACGCTTTGACGCATCAGCCGACCCATAATGCGGCGCTCCGGTGGGTGGCGCCGGCAGGCGCGCATGTGCTCGCGGCGAACGAGGTGCATGTGTGGCGGGCGCGCGTCAGCCAAGCCGAAGATTGTCTCCCCGAGCTCATGCAAATCCTCACTCCGGACGAACGCGGCCGTGCTGCGCGATTTCGCTTTGCCGTGGATCGCCAGCGTTGCATCCTCGGCCGGGCGCTTATTCGCATTATTCTTGGTCACCACCTGCGCCGGCCATCACACGAGCTCGCCTTCGCCTACAATGCATTCGACAAGCCTCGTCTGGCCGACACGCGCGATTCCGGGCTGCGATTCAATATTTCTCATTCCGGCGAATGGCTTCTGATCGCCCTTGCTCAGGGCCGCATCCTCGGCGTGGATGTCGAGCGCATGCGCGAGGATATGGTCACCCGGGAAATCGCTGAGCGATTTTTTTCTGCGACCGAGTGCGGGGCGCTCGCTTCACTTCCTGCGGAGGAGCAGTGCGACGCGTTCTTTGCGTGCTGGACGCGCAAAGAGGCCTATCTGAAAGCCCGTGGAGACGGGCTTTCCCTCCCCCTCGACCAATTCGACGTGGCGTTCGTTCCCGGAGTGGATGCGCGCCTCCTTGCAACGCGGCATGATCCCGCTGAAGTCAACCGCTGGAGCTTGTGCGCGTTGGATGTAGGTCCCGGGCATAAGGCCGCACTGGTGGTCGAAGGCACGGGTTGGGCGCTGAAGCTCCTGGAATGGCCGGGCGGGCTGAACTTCCTTGCTCAACCAAAGTCCACAGTGGCGAACGGCCGTTGGGAGTTTCCGGATCGGGCGGTCAAGGGCCCCATTTGAAGCTGAGCCCGGGAAAAAAGACTGCCAGCATGTTTATCTCACCCATTCGGCAGCGCGTCGGGCACACTCCGCAACAGGATCCGAAGATCGCGATCTGCGCTCAACCAAAACTGATCGACCACCCAGGGCTTCGGAAAGCCCGCGCGGCCGATCTAACCAAATACCGAAGGTCGGCGGTGCGCGACATAGCAACACTCTCAACAATCGGAATGCACGAGCGCACCTTTTTCCCGCGCTGGCGCGCTTTGCCGCACGCGCATTAAAGTCCCGCTCCGCCCGTCCTGTTGTAAGCATCGGAAATCCGGCTAGTATGCCGTGCTGTTTTTGACGGCTTGCGCACGGGGCGGCGCTCTCTGCGGCAAAGGCACCTTATGAAGGCTCGGCTCGCATTCTGGTTTGGCGTGACGATCGCCAGCATATTGCTCGCGGTTTCGGCGTTTTCCCAGCAGCGCGGCCCGCGTGTGGCACTGCTGATCGGAAACGCGAGCTACCCCGACGCCAGCACACCCCTCTCCACGACCATCAGAGACGCCCGCGCGCTCGCGGATGAATTCCGCCGCAGCGATTTTGAGGTCGACCTGAAGGAAAATCTGGGCAAGGAAGACATGCAGCGTGCGATCGACGCCTTCATGGCAAAGATCCGCACCGGCACCACGGCCCTGTTCTATTTCAGCGGCTACGGCATTCAGGTCGACCGGCAGAGCTATCTCATGCCGGTCAACGCACAGGTCTGGACCGAAGCCGAGGTGCGCCGCGATGGCGTCAGCATCAACGGGCTTCTGGCTGACATGCATCGCCGGGGCGCCAAGGTCAAAATAGTCATTATCGATGCGGCGCGGCGAAATCCATTCGAGCGCCGCTTCCGCGCGGCAGCGGCAGGCCTCGCTGCGCTTGATGCGCCCGAGGGTACGCTCGCCATCTATTCGGCCGCTCCCGGCAAGGTGATAAACGACACCAGTGGCACAAACAGCATTTTTGTGAGCGAGCTGATCAAAGAAATGCGCGCCCCCAATCTGAGTGCCGAGGAGGTATTCAATCACACGCGCGTCGGGGTATCTCGGGCGACGAACAACGAGCAGGTACCGTGGGTTGCTTCCTCGCTTGTCGAGGAATTCTATTTTGGAACCCGGCCCGCATCGTCGAGCACCACGACAACCTCAACGCCACCCCCGCCGCCGCCCCCACCGCCACCCCCGCCGGAGGGAGGATCAGGGCAGCAGGCCAAGACCGGCGAAACATTCCGCGACTGTCAGGAATGCCCTGAGATGGTCGTAGTGCCCGCCGGCTCGTTCGATATGGGCTCGAGCGCCGAATATGAGAACCCGGCCCATCGCGTCAGCATCTCCAAGCAGTTTGCCATCGGCCGCTACGAAGTGACATTCGATGAATGGGACCGCTGCGCGGATGAGAAAGGCTGCAAGTTCCGGCCCGATGATCGCGAATGGGGGCGGGGCAAGCGTCCAGTGATCAATCTCAGCTGGCTGGACGCGAAAGAGTTCGTGAGCTGGCTATCGCAGAAGACTGGCAAAACCTATCGTCTGCCGTCCGAAGCGGAATGGGAATATGCCGCGCGCGCGGGAACGACGACGGCTTATTGGTGGGGCCAGAGTGTCGGCTCACGGCAGGCGAACTGCCGCGAATGCAACAGCGGCGCGGGCTCCCAGACTCAGCCTGTGGGCTCGTATCCGCCGAACCCATTCGGCCTCTACGACACGTCCGGCAACGCGGCCGAATGGGTGGAGGATTGCTGGAACGACAATTATCGCGGCGCTCCCAAGGACGGCTCCGCCTGGACCACGGGTCAGTGCCGGCTCCGGGTACTGCGCGGAGGAGCATATGACAGCGCGGCGAAATACGTGCGCTCGGCGGCGCGTTTCCGCTATGATTCCGACGTACGGTACTCGGCCAATGGTTTTCGCGTCTTTCGCGAAATGCCGTAGCCCGCCTGCGATCCGCTTCGCTCTCTTGATGCAAACGGCGTAGTCACGTGAAGCGGTTCTTTCCGCGAACCCTGTTCGCCAAGTACGCGATCGCCTTCGTTGGCCTCATTGTTCTGGTGCTGCTCGCAAGCGGCGCACTGGAAACCTGGTTCACATACAACGACACAACAAAGCTGCTGGCCAAGGCGCAATCGGAGAAGGCGGAGACGACGAGCCGGCGTATCGAGCAGTTCATCGACGATCTCGAGCGTCAGATCAGCTGGGCCACGCGCGCCAGCAGCACCACTCTTGAACAGCGGCGGGCTGATTACAGTGCGCTGCTTCAGCAGACGCCTGCCATCGATAGGCTCATTCACCTCGACAGTGCCGGAAAGGAAGATTTGCGCGTCAGCCGCCGGGAAGTGCTCCTCGGCAGCGGTATCGACTATTCCGGCAATCCACGTTTCACCGAGAGCAAAAATCGCGCCGTCTGGCTGTCACCGGTCTATTTTGACGGCCGCGAGCCGTTCGTCGCAATCGCCATGGAGCATTCGGGGCGCAATGCCGGCTCAACAGTGGCGGAGGTCAGCCTCCGGGTACTCTCCGATTTCATCGACCGCACGCAGATCGGACAAGACAATGCGGCCTTGATCGTGGGCCCGGATGGACGCTTGCTCGCCCATTCGGATCCTGAGCGTCTTTTGGGCACGAGCCTCGCCGATCTGCCGCAGGTTGCAGCGGCGATCAAGCGACAGGGCGACACGCTCTTCGGCAAAGATCCCGATGGTCAGGCAGTGCTGACGGCCTGGTCGGCCATTCCACGCCTCAACGGTTTCGTTTTTTTCGAGCAACCGCGCAGCAAGGCGCTGCAACCCGTGTACGGCCTGCTGTTTCGAACCGCATGGTTGCTTGCGGGCGGCGTGCTGCTTGCCCTCGTGGCCGGCACTTTGCTGGCGCGCCAAATGGTCGTCCCCGTGCGCGCCTTGCAGGTAGGCGCACAGCAACTCGAGTCCAGCGATTTCGGCCACCGGATCAAGGTGCAGACCGGCGATGAGATTGCCGACCTTGCCCAGCATTTCAATCGCATGGCTGACCAGTTGCAGAATTCGTATCGCGGGTTGGAGCAGAAAGTCGCAGAACGTACGCGCGAGCTGGCGCAATCGGTCGGCGAGCTAAAAGCGCTCGAGGAAATCGGGCGCGCACTCGCCTCCTCGCTCGACATCAACTCCGTGCTCGCAACCATTGTCAGCCGCGCGGTGCAACTGACCAATGCCGATGCAGGCGCGATTTACCGGTACGACCCGCTGCATATGACTTTTGAGCTTGCTGAAGCCCACGCGCTCGCGCTGTCCGTGCAGGATCGGGTGCGGGCGGTGCGCATTAGCTTGGACGATAGCGCTATGGGGCGTGCCGCGAAGGAGGGAAAATCGCTGGCGATAACCGATCTGGCCAGCACCCCTAATTATCCGCTCAGGGACATTACCCTGGAGGCAGGCTTTCAGTCGGTCCTCATCGTCCCGCTGATCGGGCAAGATGAGATCCTGGGTGCGCTCGTCGTGCAGCGCCGAAATAAGGGAGAGTTCCCTTCCCGCATGGTAGAGCTGATGCAGACCTTCGCGCACCAGTCGGTTCTCGCCATGAAAAATGCGCGGCTATTCCGTGAAGTGCAGCAGAAGGGACGTGAGCTTGCGATCGCGAACGAGCACAAATCGCAGTTCTTCGCCAATATGAGCCACGAGCTGCGCACTCCGCTCAATGGCATGCTGGGCTTTTCCGAGCTGCTGCTCGACGGGCTCTATGGAGCGCTGCCGCAGAAAGCCATGGAGGTGCTGACCCGTATTCAGAAAGACGGCAAGCACCTTCTAGGTTTGATCAACGACGTGCTGGATATTTCAAAGATCGAGGCCGGTCAGCTCACGCTTTCCCTTGGCGACTACTCGGTAGCAAATGTTGTCGAGGCAGTCGTTGCCTCGACCGATTCGCTTGCGCGCACGAAAGGGATCGAAGTGAAGACGGCGATTGCTGCGGGTCTGCCGCTGGGCTACGGCGATGAACGGCGCCTAACGCAGGTGCTCCTGAATCTGGTAGGTAACGCGATCAAGTTCACTGACGTAGGATGGGTTGAAATTCGGGTCGAAGGCGTCGACGATCATTTCAGGATTGCCGTGCAGGACACCGGGCCGGGCGTTCCACTTGCCGACCAGGCACGCATCTTTGAGGATTTTCAGCAGGTCGACAACAGCAGCACGCGTGAGAAGGGAGGCACCGGACTTGGACTTGCGATATCGCGCCGGCTGGTGGTGGCGCATGGTGGTGACATTACGCTGCAATCCATGCCTGGCGCGGGTGCCACATTCGTCGTCGTCCTGCCGCAGCGGGTAAGCGAACACAGGCAAGCAGCATGAGCAAGCGCATCCTTGTGGTTGAGGACACCGAGAACAATCGCATGATCCTCAATGATCTTCTTACCAATGCGGGCTTCGAGGTCATGGAGGCAAGGGATGGAGAGAAGGGCGTCGCGATGGCAGCCGAATGCCGTCCGGATCTCATCCTTATGGACATTCAGCTCCCGAAGGTGGACGGATACGAGGCGACCCGCCGGATTAAGGCCAAGCCCGAGTTGCAGCACATCCCGGTGATTGCCGTCACCTCGTATGCGCTCTCGGGTGATGAGGCCAAGGCGCGGGCTGCGGGCTGTGACGGCTACATTGCCAAGCCTTTCAGCCCGCGCGTCATTCTCGCCAAAGTGCGCGAATTGCTGGCGTGACCGCAAAGGGAAACCCTGCTTGCGAAATCCGCCGCGCCTCCTGATCGCCGACGACAATCCCACCAACGTGGAAGTGCTGCGGGTTCGGCTTGCTGCGCAGGGATACGAAATCATTGCCGCAGCGGATGGGGAAGAGGCGCTCACCCGAGCGCGCCAGGATGAGCCCGATCTGATCCTGCTCGACATTATGATGCCGAAGCGCGACGGCATTTCCGTCTTGAAGGAACTCAAGGCGGACAGCAACTCGCGCTTCATTCCCGTCGTGCTGGTCACCGCTCGGGCCGACACGCGCGACGTCGTCGCCGGGCTGGAGGCGGGCGGCGACGATTATCTCACGAAGCCCATCGAACAGGCGACGCTTGTTGCCCGGGTGCGCTCATTGCTGCGCATAAAGGAGCTGCACGATACCGTGACCGCCCAAGCCGCGCAGCTCGCCACCTGGAATACGGCCCTGGAACAGCGCGTCGCCGATCAGGTAGGTGAGATCGAGCGCATGAGCCGGCTGCAGCGGTTCCTTCCTCCGCAGGTGGCGAAGATCATCGCATCCTCTGCAGAGGGCGAGCAATACCTCGCCAGCCATAGGCGGGAAATTACCGTTCTGTTCTGCGATCTGCGTGGCTTCACTGCATTTACCGACAACGCCGAGCCCGAAGAGGTCATGTCGGTATTGCGCGAATACCACGAAAGCGTGGGCGCATTGATCTTCAAATACGAAGGCACGCTTGAGCGGTTCCTCGGCGATGGCATCATGATCATTTTCAACGATCCGATTCCGTGCGCCGATCATACCGAACGCGGGGTGCGGCTCGCTCTCGATATGCGTGAGGAAGTGGGCAAGGTGCTGCAGGCCTGGCACCGCAAAGGTCACACGCTCGGCTTCGGCATTGGTATTGCGTCCGACTACGCAACTCTGGGGCAGATCGGCTTCGAGCAGCGGCGCGACTATACGGCAATCGGCAGGGTCACCAATCTGGCGTCACGCCTCTGCGATCAAGCCAAAGCGGGCCAGATCGTGATCAGCCAGCGTGCGTTGAGCGCAATCGAGTCCTCGGTCGAAGCGCGATCGGTTGGCGAGCTCACGCTCAAAGGGTTCGGTCGCCCGGTTCCTGCCTACGAAATCGTGCGCTGGCTAGGCGAGTCGTCTTGACCAGCTTGGGCTCCAGAGCGCGCGTCGAGGGTCTTTGTCGCCGAACGGTGTGATCCGGCTCGCACCACGGTGACAGTACATTCCGCCTCGGCCACAACGCGCGCGGACACGCTGCCCAGGAAACGGCGAAAGGCCGAGCTGTTGCGCGCGCCCATGATGATGTGGTCAACGTGATTCTTGCGTGCGAACTCAATCAGTGCCGTCGCAGGATCGACACTTTCGACCACGTGATACGTAATTTGCGCGCCGGGCAGGCGATGTGTCCAGTGCTTGAGCTCAGCAAGCCGCTGCAGATGTATGTTGCGCCCCTCGGGATCCTCGAAATCATCCAGCCGAAACCGCGAGAGCGTCATCACATTTACGCAGGCAAGTCGTGCCCCCACTTCGGTCAACAGAGCCTGACGCACGGTCGTGAATACTGACTCGTTGAGCTCCGCCGATGCCCCGAGATCGACAGCGGCCATGAGAATGGGTGCTTTTATGCGATGCGGTGCACCCTCGTAGTGCGGACCGAGCCGGCGGCGATCCATCCAGCGCCGCACAGCCGTCATGGCGCCCCGCGGTTTCCTCCGTGTTGCGCGGCTGGTCAGGGAAACCTGGTCAGGATGTTGCAGCTCAAATGCGACTTGCGCCGCAGTTTGATACCGGGCCGTCGGGTCGATCTCCAGGCAACGCAGGACCACCTCCTGCAGCCATGGAGGAAAGTCGGGGCGGCGCGCGACGGGGGGCTTTGGATCGTAGTAGAGCCGCTGATGCCACTCCCGCATGGTCGCAGGATCGCCAAACGGACGTTCTCCAGTTGCGAGGAAATAAAGGATGACGCCAAGCGCGAACAGATCGCTGCGGGGATCATGGCGGATTCCGTCCAACTGTTCCGGCGAGATATAGGGTCCCGTCCCGATCGGGCCATCGAATTCCTCAGCCAGCAGGTCGGGAAGGTGGAGATGCCTCGCGAATCCGAAATCAATCAGTACCGCATCCTCGCCGCGCAGGATGACGTTGCTTGGTTTGACATCGAGATGGATCACGTTCTGCCGATGGATGTCGTGCAGTGCCGAGGCGATCTGCGCGCCGACTCGTGCCACTGCTAAATAATCGAGCGGCAGCGTTGAGGAACGATTTAACTGATGTTCCAGAAACGAGCTCCATTATGACGTACGGTCGCTCGAAATCGCCTGCGCCTACGAAACGGGGCACGTGTGGTCCGGAAAGCCTTGGCAGGATGGTGGTTTTCCGTTTCAAACCCGACGATTGTCAGCGGATTTTCTCCAGGACGCATGAGCGGCATCTTGAGGATTGCGGGAAACGTCAAGTCGGACGCACTCACTCTCCACAGTGTGGACAACCCGCCGGAGGGCAACTCCTCCTCGAGGCGAAACTTGCCAATGCACTGTCCCGCTTCAAACCGAACGGCCACAGCTAGTATCCGCGTTCAAGCCGAATGCCGAGAACGAGCGGAAGGCCGGCATCCCGCACCTTGCGTGCGGCGGTCTCGACATCGTAGGGGATGCGGACATACGTGAGCAGATTGGCCGTATCATCGAGCAGCGCGTAACACGCCGCCGGATTGTGATCGCGCGGCTGCCCCACCGAGCCGATCACAGCGAGCCATTTTAGGCGCACCGAAAGCGGCACATTGACGCCCGCGGTTGGAATGAAATGACCAACTTTACCGACTGAGCTCAGATGATACATCGCCGGCACGTGCACATGACCGCAGAACGTCTGAGCGCAAGCGGTTGCCATCAGACTTTCTGATGCGGCATGCGCGTCAAGCACATAGTGCCAGTTCAATGGACCGTTTGCGCTCGCATGCACAAACAACCGGCGCTCTTCCTCGATTATAAGCGGCAGCGCTCTAAGAAACTCGCACTGGCGGTTATCGAGCTGTTTTCGGGTCCATTCGATTGCGGCCTGGGCGGATGGATTCATCTGCTCGGAATCTGAGAACACGGCCCGGTCATGATTGCCCATAAGCGCCACGGCGCCGCGCTGTACGTACGAAATAACCTTGTCGACGACCCAGCCGGGATCGGCGCCATATCCTACATAATCTCCGAGGAACACGTACCGCCCGACGCCGCAATCCTTCGCATGCGCGAGACATGCCGAGAGTGCCTCACGATTACCGTGCAGGTCAGCAAATAACCCTATGAGCATGCCGCAAAAGCATTCCGCCCCGCCAAATGGCGGGGCGGAATCCGATTCAACGCTTTCGAGCGGGGATGAACCTCAAGCCGCTGCTCTGCTTTGCATAGCAACGCCGGATCCGGAGGTGATGTCCACGCCGCGGGTGTCGCGCAAGAACAACGAGCCGACGATTACCGTCATGGCTGCCACTGCCATTGGATACCACAGACCGGCGTAAATGTCGCCCGTGGCAGCAACTATGGCAGTTGCCAGCAGCGGCAGCATTCCGCCGAACCACCCGTTGCCAATGTGATAGGGCAGCGACATCGAGGTATAGCGGATCTTGGTCGGGAACATCTCGACCAGGAAAGCCGCAATTGGCCCGTACACCATGGTGACGTAGATCACCATGATGACCAGGATCAGCTCCGCCATCACCCAATTGACATTATTGAGATCGGCCTTAGCGGGGTAATTCGCAGCGCTGAACGCGGCTTGCCATTTGGCCTGGTCCCAACCGTCGACACGATTTCCGCCAAGTACGAGGTCGACCTTGTCGCCCGCACCCGGCACGTTCTCCTTCTGGAACGAAAGCCCGAGCTTGGTCACGAAGTCCTGCGCACGATCGCAATTCGAAAACTTGGACCACGGACCGACGAAGATGTGGAGATGACATGTCGAGTTGTCAGCCCGCAGTGTGATCGGATTGTTGTTCGCGAACCTCTCGACAGCCGGATTGACATAGTGCGTCAATCCCATGAAGAGCGGGTAATACGTGATTACTGCAATGGCGCATCCCGCCAGGATAATCTTCAGCCGCCCTATCCGATCGGATAGCCAGCCGAAGAAGATGAAAAACGGTGTGCCAATGATCAGAGACACTGCGATCAGCACGTAGCTCGAAATGAAGTCGAGCTTGAGCGTGATGAGCAGGAAGAAAAGCGCGTAGAACTGTCCCGTATACCAGACCACGCCCTGGCCGGCGGTAGCGCCGAGCAGCGCCAGGAGCACATATTTGTTGTTCGGATAACGGAAGAAGCTTTCCGTCAGCGGTGCCTTGGACCCTTTCCCTTCCTCCTTCATCCGCTGGAAGATCGGCGTCTCATTCAGCTTGAGGCGGATGTACACCGAGAAGATCAGCAGAATCAGCGAGACCAGGAACGGGATGCGCCATCCCCAATCGGCAAACATCTTCGCTTCCATGTACACGCGACAGACCCCGATCACCACCAAGGCGAGAAAGAATCCGAGGGTTGCGGTGGTTTGAATGAAGCTTGTGGAATAGCCGCGTTCGTCGGGCCGCGAGTGCTCAGCCACATAGGTGGCGGCGCCCCCGTACTCGCCGCCCAGGGCGAGGCCCTGGCAGAGGCGCAGGCTCACGAGCAGCACGGGTGCCGTCCACCCGATCTGTGAGAATGTCGGCAACAGGCCTACGAGAAATGTGGAAGCGCCCATCACCATGATGGTGACCAGGAACGTGTACTTGCGGCCGACGAGGTCTCCAATGCGGCCGAAAATCAGCGCCCCGAACGGACGCACCAGAAACCCGGCGGCATAGGTGGCGAACGCCGAAAGCAGGGCCGCAGTATCGTTGCCGGGCGGGAAGAACAACGCCGCAAAGAAAGGGGCCAGCGTGGCGTACAGGTAAAAGTCATACCACTCGAACACCGTTCCGAGCGATGACGCGAAGATGACGAACTTCTCCTCGCTCGTCATGCCGGCGCCGCGCGCCGAAGTCTGGGTCATAGTCGCCATGGGCATGCCCCCTGCGTTGGTGAACAGCCGTTCTCAACCCTCCCGAGTCGTTGCAAGCTCGGGTGCTGGATTGCGGCCAATTTTCAAAACTAACACTGCAACGCCGAGGACCGTATACGACTTTCGGAGGGGGTGTCGCCGCGGCTCATTGTCTCGCGGCAGAGCCAAGCGCGGCACCCACGGCCACGTTGCGGTTTTGGGCGGCGCCGGCGATATTCTATGCTTATTCCGTGCCTGATCTCTTGCCGCGTCGCAGCACAGAGGCAAGGCTCCGGAATGAATGGGGCAATCTCGCCGCCTTTTGCGCCTTTTAATGCGGCAGCTACCGTTTCACACCAGCTCCGGCCACGGCACGATCGTTGATTTGACCGTCTGCATCGCCATCGCATCACTGACCGCGCGGGAGATGCCGTCCTCGTCGAAGGGGTAGAGCGTCTGCATCTCGTGCCAGGGGTATTTGTCGCGCGTGCGGTAGAGCATATCGACTCCGAGCGGCAGATCGTTGCCCGTAAAGCCCCAGGAGCCCAGCACATTAATGTCCTTGGCACAGATGCGGTGCCAGGACGTGTTGATGGAGCCCGCGTCGGTGAATTGGCCCATCTCCACATAGGTGCCGCCGTCGCGTAAAAACTCGATGCCTTCCGGCCCGGCGCTTGGATGGCCGGAGCAGTCCATGACCACGTCTGCGCCGAATCCGCCGACAATGTCGCGCACGCGCCTGACACGGTCCTCTGGTTGTTTCAGCTCCTCGATGTTGACTGTCGCTTCGGCGCCGAACTTGCGCGCGAGCGCCAGGCGCGGCAGCTCGGGAGCGCCGACACAGATGACGCGTCCGGCGCCCATCTCCCGTGCCGCGGCGATCGCGAGAATGCCGATAGGACCCGAGCCCTGGATGACGACGGTCTGCCCCCAGGAAAATCCGCCCGCGCGGATCGCGCGGTTGAAAGCGCGAATGCAGGACGTCAGCGGTTCCGATAAAGCGCCGAGCCGCAGCGCCATGTCGTCGGGCAACTTGTAGATTTTCGTTCCCGGCAACATGTCCAGATCCACATAGACGTATTCCGCCCACCCGCCCCACAAGTGCGGAGGTTTATCAAAGCCGAGATACCGCCCATAATAGACCGGGTTGAGGCACTTGTTGGCGTGCTCGGGGTAATGCACGCAGTAATAGCAGCGCCCGCACGGCATCAGTGGCGGAATCATCACTTTCGATCCCACCGCAAGCGGCTTGCCCATGAAGTCTTCGGTGAACTCTTCTCCCGCCTCGACGACGACGCCCCCCAGCTCGTGCCCGAGCGTGAACGGCCAGGGCAATGGCTTGGGCCAGTGGCCTTTGAGAATGTGAAGATCGGTGCCGCACACCCCGCAGGCGCCAACCTTGATGAGAGCCGCCTTTTTCGGAACTTCCGGCCATTGCACGGACCGGATCACCGGCCGGGCGCCAGGTCCTGCGAAAGTCGCAACGCGGATCTCATCATTGCGCATGGGCGTCAACTCATTGAAGCGCGCAGGCGCAGAGTCGCTTCCAGGTCGGGCCGACCTTTGTTGTCGAGCAGAACGCCGTAGTCACAACGCGCTTCTTCCTCGCTGATCAGTCCGTCGCGCACGTCATCAGCAACGCGTTGCGGATCGCGCTTTTTCGGGTCGCCAAAACCGCCGCCGCCCGGCAGCTCGAGACGAATGGCATCGCCTGCGGGCACGGTCTGGCGGCCCTTTGGTTTGATTGGCCGGGCGGAGCGCAGCGACACCGCGCCCGGAGCGCCAGGGCGCCCGCCGTCTCGCCCGCGCGCCGGGTTGTGCAGGCGTTCGAAATTGCACAACAGCGCAATTGGGATCGAACCCGCACCGCCGAGCTCGATTACCTGGCCAAGTCCGCCGCGGAATTCGCCGGCGCCGCCTGAATGCTCGCGAAACTCGCGGCGATAAAAAACGATTGGAGCGATGCTCTCGGTCGCTTCTACTGGTATCGTGCGGACGCCCGAGGGAGACGCTGTTGCGCTCAGCCCGTCCTTGCCTGGCCGCGCGCCCGCACCGCCGCAGTGAAAAATAACCGTGCTGAATTCGGGGAGTGCACTGGCGTCGCTGCGTTCCTCCGGCTCGTCAACCAGCGAACCACCCCCGAAGATCTGCGGATTCCATAGCGAGGAGGCGCCTTCGGCCGCGACGCCGCCTCGCATCACCTGATGCAGGCAGCCGAACACGACATCGGGGAGCATGTGGCCAACCGTGTGCCGCGCCGCCACCGGCCATGGCCGTTTGGCGTTAAGGACGCAGCCTTCGGGGGCGCTCACCGCAATGGGCGCGAGTGAGCCCGCATTGTTCGGCACTTCAGGCGCCACGAGGCATTTCACGCCAAAAGCCGTGTAGGCCAAACAGTAATTGTACACGACATTGATGCCATGAGACGAGGCGGGTGAAGTGCCGCCGAAGTCCACATGAATTCCATTCCCGGAAATGGTCAATGCGGCGCTCAAGGTGAGCGGCTTGTCGTAGCCGTCCATCGTAAGCGTATTGCGGTACGTGCCGCGGGGCAGTGCGCGAATGCGCTCGAGTGTCGCTACGCGTGATGCATCCACGATCGAATCACCAAGCCGGTCAAGATTGGCTATCTCGAACTCATTCATCATCTCGATCAGGCGCCGGCTGCCCTCGTCATTCGATGCTGCGGTGGCATAGATATCCCCCTCGACCTGCAGTGGCTCGCGCACATTTGCGCGCACGAGCCTGAGCAAATCCTCGTTCATAGCCCCGGCACGGGCGAGCGGCATGATGGGAATGGCCAGACCCTCCTCGAACACCTGCCGTCCATCCGGCCCCATGCCGAGCCCGCCGATATCGACGACATGGATCGTATTGGCGAACAAGGCGACGGGCTCGCCGCGATAGAAGCTTGGCGTCACCACGGTAATGTCGTGCAAGTGCCCCGATGTCAGCCAGGGATCGTTGGTGATGTAATGGTCTCCGGGTTTCATCGTGGCCAGCGGATACACATCGAGAAAATGTCGCACCGCATTTGCCATCGAGTTGACGTGGCCGGGGGTACCTGTGACGGCTTGGGCGAGCATGCGCCCGTGGCGATCGAACACGCCCGCTGAGAGATCTCCGGCCTCGCGCACGGAAGTGCTGAACGCGGTGCGCAGCATCGTCTGCGCCTGCTCCTCCACGACCGCGATCAGGCGGCTCCACATTATTTGCGTGTGTATCTGGGCGAGTGCCGCGTTTGCACGTGCGACCATGATCAGCCTTCGCGCCGGGTAAGCTCAATATAGCCGAACCTGTCGATGCGCGCGTCGAAAGCCGCACCCACAACCGTGGATGTCTCGCGCTCGGCGATGATTGCGGGACCCCGGATACGCGCCCCCGGACCAAGATCGTCTCGCCAGTAAGTGGGCACGTCGCCAAACTCGGCAGTCTCCGGATTGAACACCGGTCTGCGAGTGCGGGGTTTTGGCTCGACCGGCTGCTCCGGAGCGATATCGGCGAGGTGACCTTCTGCAGGCGCGCTCAGGGCAATCACCCAGCTCAAAATCTCGATCTCAACGTGCGGGATCGTCCGGCTATAGAGGGTACGATATGCCTTCTCAAACATCGTGCGGATGAGCGATGCATCCTCGGCTGTGAACAGGCGTACGGGGAGTTCGACTGCAATCTCATGTCCCTGGCCTCGGTAACGCATGAAAGCCGAGCGCCGCTCGACCAGATTGGCGATTGGGGCGGCGGGCCGGACGATGTTTTCTGCTTCGGCGCGCATCTCTCCGAACAGGCGGTTGGCGGACGCAGCATCGAAGCTGCCGAGAAGCATCAGCCGGCTGCGCACGATCTCATAGGCGACCGGAGCGCGGAGGAGACCGATGGCCGAGCCTACGCCCGCATTGGCCGGCACAAGGACCCGACTGATACCGATCTTTTCTGCCAACCGGACCGCATGCAGCGGTGCCGCGCCGCCGAACGCGACGAGCGTGCGCGCGCGCAGATCCTTGCCGCTTTCGATGGCATGCACGCGTGCTGCATTGGCCATTGCCTCCTCGACGACTTCGCTGATCCCGAGCGCGGCGTGCTCGGCCGAAAGATCGAGCGCCGCGCCGATGCGCTCTGCAATGGCCTTTTTGGCGCCGTTCGCGTCCAGACGAAGGTCGCCGCCGGAGAACGTTTCCGGGTCAATGCGACCGAGCACTAAATCGGCATCGGTGACGGCCGGCTCTCGGCCGCCGCGCCCATAACAGACGGGCCCGGGTTCCGCGCCTGCGCTGTCGGGGCCCACGGTAATGCGACGCAACGCATCGATGCGGGCAATCGACCCGCCTCCTGCCCCGATCTCCACCATCTCAATTGCGGGAATGCGCAAAGGTAACCCGCTTCCCTTCAGAAATCGATAAACCCGCGCAACCTCGAACGCCCGCGCTGTCTGCGGCCGGCCGGCATCGATGAGGCAAATCTTTGCGGTCGTACCGCCCATGTCGAACGATAGGACCTCGGGCAGTCCGTGCTGGCGAGCAATGCAGGCGGCAAAAATTGCGCCCGCGGCCGGGCCCGATTCCACGAGCCGCACGGGAAAGCGAATTGCCGTCTCGGCCGCGGTAATACCGCCGCCCGAAGTCATCAACACCAAGGGGCATCTGAACCCGGCCTGCGCCAGCTCGCGCTGAAGCGTTGCGATATAAGTACCGATGACCGGTTGGATGTATGCGTTGGCGCACGCTGTGGAAAACCGTTCGTATTCCCGCATTTCCGGTGAGACCTCGCAGGAAAGCGTGACCGCCATTTGCGGAAAGCGCTGCGCAAGCAGAGCGCCGACGCGTTGCTCGTGCTCCGGGTTGGTGAAGCTGTGCAAAAACCCGATGGCGACTGCCTCAACCGCATGGGCCGTGAGCTGATCGAGCGCCCGCATCGCGCTCGCCTCATCGAGTGGGACCAGAATTTCGCCGTGCGCGCCCACCCGCTCGCGCACCGGAAAGCGCAGTCGCCGCGGCACGAGCGGCGGCGGCAAATCGATATTCAGATCATATTGCTCAAACCGATTTTCATGACGAATCTCGAGGACGTCGCGAAAGCCCTCGGTCGTGAGCAGGGCAGTCTTGGCGCCCTTGCGTTCAATCAGAGCATTCGTAGCGAGCGTCGTTCCGTGGATAATCAGTTCCACGTCCTGCGGAACGATCTTCGCTTTGGTGATGACGGCGCGCACGGACGTGAGAACGCCCTCTGCGGGCGTCCGCGAGGTCGTCAGAATCTTCGCTGTGAAGCGTCGTCCGCTCCACTCGAGCGCCACGTCCGTGAACGTGCCGCCGATATCGATGCCCAGCCTGGCTGCGGGTGAGTTCACGCGCGATTAGAGCGGGATGGCGGTCCGTTTCGGTGCTCCGCTCTGCTCGTTTGGCGGAGCATGAGCTTCCCCGAAAACCGGTTCCCGCTTTTCGGGCTCATGCTCTAGGCTAATGCGTGGGCTCGGACTGCGCCTGCGGCATGAAATAAACGTCTACTTTCATACCGACGGGGAGCGGCCCTGCATCAGACAATTCGGCAAACGTTTCCACCACCCTTGCATCCTCTTTCTTTCCGGTTCTGATGCGCGGCCGCTCCACAATCGGCGCGATAAAAGAAACTTTTCCGCTGAACTCGCGATCGGGAAAGGCAGCGGCGCGCACGATAACCGACTCGCCGACGCTGATGTCCGCGAAATCGTCCTCGTCTACCTCCGCGCGCACTCGCAATTTCGAGACATCGCCGAACAGCACAAGAGGCTGCGTCGAGGTGGGGCCCGCAATCTCCCCTGCTTTTGCATTCACCTGCAGCACCCTGCCCAGACTCGGCGCCCGAATGCGCATGTTCTCGACCCCGGCATAGGCCGCCGACAATTCGGCACGGGCGACGTTGAACTGGCCTTCCACCTGCGTCGGCAAAGGCATGCCGGCCTGTGCCTCGACCCTGCGCAATTCAATCTGCTGGTTTTTGAGCTGATCCTGCAGCCGCGCCAATTTCGCGCGCGCCTGGTCAATCGCGGGCTGCGCTGCGCCGTCCCGGCGTTTTGTGGCCGCGGCGAGATCGAGCGCGTTTTGTGCATCGAACACCGCGCTCTCGCTATCAGCAACTGCATCCTCGGCCTTGCGCCGCTGCGCTGCTTTACCGGAGACCGCCTCATCATTGCGCGCGCGTTTTTGCATCGCGAACTGCGCCTGCGCCTTCGCAAGCCGTGCGCGCGCGTCCGCTTCATCCAGTCGGATCAGAAGCTCGCCTGTAAAAACCTGGTCGTTCGCATTGACCAGGACATCGGCGACCCGCCCTGTCACCGTGCTCATGATCCTGATTTCGCCGGAGGCGGGCTCAACCTTGCCAGCTGCGACCGCGCGCCACTGCTTGTCGGCAAGCCTTTCGGCCGCACCTGCCGGTGCCCCCTGTTGTCCCAACGCGGTGAGCGTCAGCGAAAACACGGCAAGTATGGCGACTTTCATGGCCATAGAGCACAATTCACCACGGGGTGTTGACGTGCGCATCACGCTTGCTCGCCTGCTCCTTCTTTTCTTTTCATCCCTGCCCTCGGCGAAATGCTGCATTATAATGAGCCCAGACATTCGTGCCATGGATCGAGCGCGATGAACAAACCTGATCTTCATTTGACCGGCGTTTTGGGCGCTTTGCCGGTCGAATTGACCAGTGCCCTCTTCGCGAAGCCGCGACCGCTTACGCTGAAAGCCGATCAGGCCTTGTTCATGGCGGGAGACGAGGGAAATGGCTGCTATCGCATCGACGAAGGGCTTCTCAAAGCGAGCGTCAGTGCCCCGAACGGCAACGAGCGCATTCTGGCCATATTGGGGCCAGGCGCCGTCGTAGGCGAGCTCTCGATGATCGACCGCGCACCTCGGTCGGCATCCGTGTTTGCAATCCGTGATTCGAAGCTGAGCTTCGTCAGCAGAACGGCATTCGAGAGCTTCGGTCAGGAGAGCCCCGAGCTGTGGCGTCAAGTCATGGTGTTGCTGGCGCGGCGGTTGCGGAGCACCAACCAAGCGCTCGCGGCCACAAGCTTCCTGTCCGTCAGGGGCCGGGTTGCCCGCTCCCTCCTTGCGCTTGGAGAAGCATTCGGCCGGGACGTCGGACAGGGACGTATTCTCGTTCGGCAGAAAATGACGCAGAGCGATCTTGCCGCCATGGCGGGCATTGCACGCGAAAACGTCAGCCGCGTCCTGAAGGACTGGATGGATCGGAAATGGCTCAGCCGGCTGGCAGGGTATTATTGTCTCGAGAACCGAAAAGCGATCGAGGACGAATCCGAGCTGTAGTTCCTTCGTTTGTCGTCCGATTCACCGTCTCGACGAATAATAATAGTAGTCCTGGATTGAGGTCGGGTGGATAACGATCATGCGCGGGGCGCCATCGTTGGCGTAGGCATTTAATGGAAGATCGCGCAACTTGTCATCAAACCTGCGCACGGCGCGCCGCGCCTCTCTTGTTCTTTTCTCGGCATTATCGTCTGCCGCGCGCGCGGGCTTCGCCACCGGCCGGCTAGCGTGCGCTGACGATCGCTTCGGACGTGCTGGCACGCTCGGTTCTATCGTCATCTTCGAAGGCCGCGGAATCGTCTCCGGCTTGGCCGCCTGCATTTCTTCCTGAACAGCCCTTGATTGCTCCTGTACAGGCGCAGGTGAAGGGGTCACAGGTGGCTCAGTAGTGAGACTTTCCGGTTGCTGCGCGAACGCGGATTTAGTGGCACTGCCGCTTTCGCTGCTTTCCGCGCGCTCATCGTGCGTAAGCGGGCGCTGTGCTTCTTCGGAATTGGTCAGTTCGGAATTGGTCAACGGGCGCCCGGAGACCGGCGGGAGCGCTGTCGTTTTCTCCGCTGCCGGCGGGAGCTGCTGTGTCTCTGCTCGTGCCCAGGGCATTCCGCGTGGCGCATCAGCGCCGACCATTTCAGCCCGGTCGAGCGCAACGGGTACAAAAACCACGGCGAGCGCGATCACGCCCGCGAAGACGAGAGAACTTGCCGCGATGAGCGAGCATCGATGCCAATCCAAGAGCTGTATCTCCTGACGCAATGATGGACCGCCGTTGCGCGTCTCGTAAAGAATGGCGGCCTCTCGGTTAGTTATTGTATAGCACCCGAGTTTGGCCTGCCAGCCGAGCCAATAATCGTGCTGAACGGCAACCGGTAATCAAGTAAACCTCTGGGTGGGCACCATGCGCAAGCTGGGCATCGGCGATGTCACGATAACGAGCATTATCGAGCGGGACGGCCCCTGGCGCCGCCCGGAGGAGATGTTTCCAGCCTACGACCCCAAAATCGGCGAGAGACATCTGAGAGAGCTCGACCCGTTTGTGTTCGACCCCGCCTCAGGGCGAATGGTCATCACCTATCAGACCTTCGTCGTGCGCACCCCCAGGCATACGATTCTGGTCGATACCTGTACGGGGGAGGACAAGGGCTATCCACCGCCATTCGATTTTCCCAAACAGCCATGGCTCGACGGCTTCTACGCGGCCGGGCTTCGTTTCGAGGACATTGATTACGTCTTCTGTACTCACCTGCACATCGACCACTGCGGATGGAACACGCTGCTGCGCAATGGACGATGGGTGCCGACTTTCCCGAAAGCGAAATACGTGTTTCACAAGCGCGAATACGCAGCATGGGAAGAGGCGACCAGCCGGGGCGAGAACCCTCCCGGGAATGTGTGGCGGTTCAATTGCGAGCCGGTGGTTGCGGCGGGCCAGGCGCTTTTGGTCGAGGACGATTTTGAGCTGGACGACACGGTATGGCTCACGCCGACGCCCGGTCATTCGCCTCACCACTGTTGCGTCAATATCCGCGCCGGCGGGCAGCGCGCAGTCGTGATCGGCGATCTCATGCATCATGCCCTGCAATGCCGCGAGCCGGATTGGTCCACCATATTCGATTGGGATCGTGCGCAGGCGGCAAGCTCACGGCGCCGTTTCCTCAGCGAGGTCGCCGGCACCGGCACATTCGTGCTGCCGATCCATTTTCCTCATCCGACTGCGGGGCGGGTCGAACCGGACGGCGACCGCTTCCGCTACAAATTTTGCACTGATTAGCCAGGCTAACCGGCCGTCTTCACGCGCACCTTGGTTGCGATCGGCCCCGTGTCTCCGATGACTTCGTTATAATGGACCTCATTGCCGCGTGAGAGCTGATCGAAGTCTCCAGACAATACCGAGTTACGATGAAAATAAAGCAGGCTGCCTTCTTTGGTGAGCAAAAATCCGAAATTTTCCTCCGGTCGCATTTCCGCAATGTGCCCGAGCGACTGGTTTTCGACCTCGTGCGGTGAGCGCTGGGAGCGATCCTCAAGCTGCTCCTTCATGTCATGCAGGCGCCGCTCGGCCACGCGGAATGCCTCGTTAATGGCGTTGCGCAGGTCAGGATGTTGGTACTTGCGCAGCAGGTGGTCGGGCTCGTGGCTCACGACGATCTCGCCCCGCCCAGGAATGCCAAGCTCAATACGCACGACAGGCGGAATGGTGCCGGTCAGACTTTTGTTGCGCTGATCAATACGCACCCGGCATGAAACCAGCCGATCGAAGATTCTCTCGAGTTCGGCCACTCGCGTGCGGATTTCCTGCTCGGCCCAATCCGAGCTGTCCATATTGTGAAAGGCGATTTCCAGGGGAACTTGCATGCAAGCTCCATACCTTTGGCGCTTTTGCTTGGTTTACCAACGTGCACACGCTTCGATCGTTGCATCCCGGATCCGGGGCAGCGCTCGCCATTCGGAGAACCGGACTGGAATGAAGATCCTGAAAAATTGCACGTCGGCCTGCTTCGGCCTTTTGCTTGCGACGGCTCTCATCAACTCGGCGAGCGCGCTCGATCCGGGCTTTCGCAAATGGGTGCAGGACCTCTGGCCCGATGCGCAGGCGCTCGGTGTCTCGCGACGGACATTTGAGGACGCAACCCGCAGCCTCGAGCCGGATCTTTCGCTGCCCGACCTCGATCTGCCCGGGCGCGAGGGGACTCCACCGCGGGGGCAGGCGGAGTTTGTGCAGACGCCGGCCGATTACATCAAGGAAAGCACAATTACGCGCCTTGCCGAGCAGGGGCGCAAGCTCGCCGCCGAGCACGCCCGCACCCTTGCGGCCATTGAGCAGAAATTCGGCGTCCCCGGAAACGTGCTGCTGGCAATCTGGGGCCGCGAAACGGACTTTGGCAATTACAGGCTGCCGAAAAACGCCATCACGGTGCTCGCCACGCAGGGCTATTACGGCCGCCGCAAGGACATGTTTCGACAGGAACTGCTCTATGCGCTGAAAATGCTGGAAGAGCGCCACATCACGCTCGCCGAGATGCGCAGCTCCTGGGGCGGAGCGATGGGACTAACGCAGTTCCTGCCCTCGGAGTTTTACAAATACGCGGTTGATTTCGATGGCGACGGCAAGAAGGATATCTGGCATTCCGTGCCCGATGCGCTCGCTTCTGCGGCGCAGCAGCTCGTCGGCAAGGGTTGGCAGCGCGGTGTTCACTGGGCCTACGAAGTACGCGTGGCACCCGGTACCGATTGCACCATTGGCGTTCCGGAGGTCACGCGGCCGGTCGGCGAATGGATGAAGCAAGGTTTCACCCTCGCCTACGGGCGCAAGCCTGACCCCAACGAGCTTGGTGAGCCTGCTTCGCTGCTTCTGCCTGAAGGTATCTACGGTCCCGCTTTTCTCACCATGCGAAATTACTATGTGATCAAGGAATACAATTTCTCCGATCTCTACGTCTTATTTGTGGGACACCTGAGCGAGCGGATCAACAATCCTCGCCCGTTCGAAACGCCTTGGAGCAAGAATTCGCAACTGCGCACCGCTGAGGTCGAAAGCATGCAGCGCATGCTCAGCAAGCTCGGCCTGTACAAAGATAAAATCGACGGCAAGGCCGGCATGCAGACCCGCGCCGCGGTGGGTGCTTATCAAAAGGCGCATCGCCTTAAGCTCGACTGCTGGCCGACCAGCGCGGTGCTGGAGGATATGCAGCGGCGAAGCGCACGCTGAGGAACCCGGCGGTTACAGGCGCCCGGTTTTCCGGGAACCTCCGCAGCCAACCTGCGTTGAACGACTGTTGAGGTGACGATCCCGCGTTCGCGACCGCGCAGTCGCTTCAGCCGAAGACCCCGGACCGTCGCGGCCGGGGTCTTTCAATTCAGCGCAATCCGGTCTGCTGCTTTCCTGACACAGCCCTTCAGCTCGCCTGCTGCACGCGCGCCCGCGGCTCGAGCTTGGGGCTGAGGAATTTCGAATCTTCCCTGTACCAGTCGTGCTCACAGGCGCAGAACGGGCAGAACTTGCGGGTGAAGGGCCCCGCAGAACGCCGGAATTCCTTTGGATCAGCATCCATTCCCATGAACATGTAATGGCCCGTCAAGCGGCATTTCGTGATGACCTGGGCCATTCAATCCTCCGTCGCAACGTAATTAGTAGCTCATGAAAACAACCTGTAGCTCGCAGCAAGGTTCCAGATTCGTTCATCGTTCGAATGATCTCATTCCACCCTTATGTGGGCGTCGCGCACGATCTGGCCCCACTTCGCCATTTCGGTTTTCAGACGCCGCGCGAACTGTTCGGGGCTGTTGGCCACGGGCACAAACCCCAATGCTTCGAGACGCTCCTTGATATCGGGAAGCATCACTG